>NZ_JAAHHT010000218.1:5995-14545 GCF_010672085.1 Okeania sp. SIO3I5 | reverse complement strand
CCCTAACTATTGGACAATAGATCAATGACATCTCAACCCATGGAAACAGAGCGATATAGCTGCTGCACTTGCTCCGCTCGCTGCAACCGAAAAGCTGGTACTTTTTCCAGATTTAAAATTACTCAAACCTTTATCTGCCAATACTTTTAGATTTAATCAACCAACCCCTAACTATTGGACAATAGCTCAATGACATCTTAACCCATGGAAACAGAGCGATATAGCTGCTGCACTTGCTCCGCTCGCTGCAACCGAAAAGCTGGTACTTTTTCCAGATTTAAAATTACTCAAACCTTTATCTGCCAATGCTTGGAGATTTAATCAGCAACCCCTAACTATTGGACAATAGATCAATGACATCTCAACCCATGGAAACAGAGCGATATAGCTGCTGCACTTGCTCCGCTCGCTGCAACCGAAAAGCTGGTACTTTTTCCAGATTTAAAATTACTCAAACCTTTATCTGCCAATGCTTGGAGATTTAATCAGCAACCCCTAACTATTGGACAATAGATCAATGACATCTCAACCCATGGAAACAGAGCGATATAGCTGCTGCACTTGCTCCGCTCGCTGCAACCGAAAAGCTGGTACTTTTTCAAGACTTAAAATTGCTCAAACCTTTATCTGTTTAATAAAAATGTTGGGTAGGGATGGTTCTTCCTAATTCCTCCTTTCAAAATAATGAGTTAATAACTCCTAGCTGATAGCTAATAGCTGATAGCTGATAGCTTACAATTAAACCAATCTTTTTAAAGTTTCTAAAAGAACTTCTTGATTAAAACTATCTTTAGTAATGTAAGCATTAGCTCCCACTTCCGCACCTTTTTGTTTATCTTCATTTGATGCTAAAGATGTTACTAAAATAATAGGCAATTCACTATAATTTTTATTTTCCCTGATTTTAGCAGTTAAACTCAAACCATCTAAATTAGGCATTTGTACATCAGAAATTACCGCATCAAACGAACGAGTTTGTAGTTTATTAAAAGCATCTAATCCATCGACGGCAGTAATAACTTCATAACCAGCACTTTCTAGAATTCTCTTCTCTTGGGTTCTAGTAGAAATAGAATCTTCCGCCAACAAAATTACAGATTTTTTATTAATTATTTCAACTTTTTCTAATTGATTATTTGAGTCCCGAATAAATTGGGGAATAGTAATAGAGATAGCTAATTTCCGCGCCGAATTGAATAAATCTTGAGGATTTAAAACCATACAAACATCACCAGTACCAAGAATAGTTGCACCACTAACATTTCTAACCCGTTTCAATAATTTACTTTGAGGCTTCAAGACAACATCTTGTTCATCAATTAAAGCATCAACAAACAGTCCTAATTGTTCATTTCCTACTTTTAAAATAATACAAGGTCTTTCCTGCTCATCAGTCATTTTTTCGCGATGACTAACTGAAACTTCTAGCAAATATGCTAGTCGAACAACTGATACTGGTTCATTATCAAAAATAATAGTATCTCTACCTTCAATAGTAAAAATTGATGCTATAGAAACCATTAAAGTTGTTTGAACATACTCAACTGGCAAAGCATAATAAGTATTTTCAATGGCTACAATTAATACACTTATTGTGGCGATAGAAGTGCTTAATACTATTCTGATAAAACATCCTTTTCTGCGTTGAGATTCTATTGAAATACTTCCTTTTAGTTCTTCTACATTTGTCTTAACTACATCTAAACCTATACCTCTACCAGAAACTTCAGTAACAAATTTTTTTGTCGAAAATCCAGGGTTAAAAATTAGAGATTGAATTTGTTTTTGTGTCATATAAGCTAATTCTGCTTGAGTACAAACACCCTGTTTTATTGCTGTTTTTATAATTTGCTCAATATCTAAACCTTGCCCGTCATCTATCACTTCAATTATTACATTAGTAGCAGTATTATATGCTCTTAATTTAATTGTAGCGACTTCTGGTTTACCCAATTTTTGACGTTTTTCAGGTGTTTCAATTCCATGATCTACAGCATTACGAATTATGTGCATTAAAGGATCTTTCATCTGTTCAATAATCCGCTTATCTGCTTTGGTTGCTCCACCTTCAATTATTAGTTCTACTTGCTTACTTTCTTGTCTTGCTAAATCTCTAACAACGCGGTAAAACATATTAAAAATAGTAGATAAAGGTAGCATTCGCATGGTGCGAACTCCCCCTTCTATTTCATTAGTAATTAAGTTGAGTTTAGCAACGTCTTCATGGATAGAATTTCTGAGATTATTAATTAATAATCCTAGCTTTTCTAGCTGTGATTCTGCTCGATGATGATAGCTTTGTAATTGTTTGATGGAGTAATCATTAATAGTAGTGCTATTACTAACATTTAGGTCGTGGATAACAAAGCGATTTTTAAATATATCTCGGCTCCATTCTTCCCACAAATTTGTGATTTCTTCAATTTCTGCTAATCGGTGAGCAAGTCGAATTTGGGTGACAGTTAATTCCCCGGTTTGAGTCATTAAAGAATCTAGATTGCGGGTGGGTACGCGGACTGTTTCTATATGGTAAGAGTTTGATGAAGTATGGGAAGATTCAATAGTGAAACTACTTTCATTTAACTCGGTTTTAGTAAGAGATAAAGTTGATTTAGGAGTCGGTTTTTCTGTATTCGTAGCAATTAGTTCATCAATGTTATTTGTCGGAGTATTTTCTACTGTTGTTTCTAGTTCTGGAGTTGGAAAAAATAAATCATTTTCATTAACTTTTTGTTCTTCTATTTTTTCTTCTATAGGAGTAGAAATAGTGGTACTTTCTTGAGAGATTGAATGTATTTTATTTTCCTGTTGTGATTGGGTATTAAAATTTTTAGCACCCATCAAATTTGCTAGTACATGAACAGTGTTTATACCCGATTGCTCTCCTGTTACTGCCTCCTGTACAAGTTTACGAATAGCATCTAATCCAACTGAAAAGCGATCGCTTATTTCTGGAGATATAATTTGTTCTCCTCGTTTAATTTCTCCTAATAAATGTTCTAGTTGATGAGCAAGTTGTGATACATCTCTAACTCCTAACATTCCAGCATCACCTTTTAAACTGTGAGCTTCTCGTAATAATTCTTCTAATTTTTCTAAGTCATCTGGATGTTTTTCTAAATATAAAAAACCTTCATCAAGTTTCTGGAGATGTTCTTCACTAGCAGTTTGAAATACCTCCCGGAGTTCAGCATCTTCGATCATAATTTACTCCTTAATAATTTAAGTAAAAAGTCATTTCAGTTATCAGTTATCAGTTAACAACTAAGTAGCTGTGCAAAATAAATTTCCTAGTTGAGAGAAGCAATAGGGAGTCAGTAGGATGTGTAATACCATTTCTCAAAAACTTTTCTACCCTTTCTTAAGCAGGGGAGTAGGAGAGCAGGTAGGAAGGTTGCATCCAACGTCCGTATGGGAGAAGTAAACATAATAATAATTAACATTATTCTTGGCTAAAATTAGCAAAAAAGTTATTTAGCTAGTGCTATACAATTTCTCTATCAAGTTGTGCTTAATAAAAGATATAAAGCTATCATTCATTAATGGATAATACCAATTTGATAAATGTTTGCTACAAATATCTCGTTTTTTTAAGGAGTAAGGAGGTAGGGACGTTCACATTAATGCTCAAGCAACGTCCGTACGGAGTAAGGAGTAAGAATAAATAGCTTATTGAATTCGTCAAAAAAACATCTCCTAAGCAAGTTTTTTGATCGCCCTTATTATTTGTAACATTCTTTTTTCACGCTTGGTATAATGGATAATTACCTCTCCCTAAAAGGGAGAGGATTGACTAAAAGGAAAAAATAAATTTTTTTCCCATTAAAAGGGGAAAACTTTTAAGATTAATTATTTAATTAAAAATGATTAATTATTCGGTAAAATTCAGGTTTGGGTAAGAATTATTAAGCGCATTGTTACAGAGAAATGGTATTAATTACTTAATAGCTGAAGTGTTGCCCAAGTATAGCATTAATGCAGGGGAATTAGTAGGTAGTCCTGCATAGTAATGGTGAAGATATATATTTTTTAATTTCTTCCCACACTCCCCACACCTCCCACACCTCCCACACTCCCCACACCTCCCACACTCCCCACACCTCCCACACTCCCCACACTCCCCACACCTCCCACACTCCCCACACCTCCCACACTCCCCACACTCCCCACACTATCCCCTATTAAACGATAGTTTTAAGTTTAAGTGCTGCTTCATAAAGTTCTTGGGTGCTAATTGTAACTTGGGAAATACCCTGAGCTGTTTCGGCAGTTCCATAGTTAAGATTATTCATAGATTCAATTACTTTTTGAATAGCAAATTTTTGTTGTTCAGTATTTTGATAAATTTGCTGGTTACTAGCAAATAAATGAGAGACAACCTCTGTTAAATTTTGAAAAGTATTTGCTGTTTCTTGTGCTGTTTTAACACCAGCATCTACTGTCATTTTTCCCTTATTTGTAACCTTAAGAGTAGAGTTAATTGCTGTTTGAATTTCTGGCACAATTCCATTAATTCTTTTTGCAGCTTCAGAACTTTTATCTGCTAATTTACGAATTTCTTTAGCCACAACAGCAAATCCAGCACCTTGCTCTCCAGCTCGTACAGCTTCTACTGCAGCATTTAGGGCTAAAATATTAGTTTGCATTGCTAAAGAACTTACTAAATTTGCTAAGGTATAAATATTACCAATTTGACTTGTTTGTTCACCAAGTTCCTGATTTTGATAAGTAATATTATCAACAGTTTCTCTCAAATTATGCATTTGTGCAAAAGTTTTTTCTACCATTTTACTTCCTTCTTCAGCTAAAGTTAAAGCTTGACTTGCTGCGATGGCAACTGATTCTGCTTGTTGAGATATTTCTTGAGAAGCTTTGCCTAAAGTAGTAAGATTATTATTAGTTTCATTAGCAACTAATGACTGTTCAGATGTAATCTTTTCTTGCTGATTCATTGTAGACAGTATATTATGGGAAAAATTCGAGACATTATTAATCATATTTCTGACTATTTTAGTTGTATTGATTATAGTCAACCATCCCATAGATATAAAAGTTGTTAGAGATAAAAATATAATTATAAAGGCGATAGTTTTAAATTGTTTGACGGGATAAAATACAATTTTTTTCGGTAAATCATAGACTATAACTAAAAAATTATTAGTATTGCTTTCTCCCAAAAAAATAGTGTTGTAACTAATCACACTATCCACACCATCAACAATATCGTTGTTACCGCTAGATAAAATTTGATTAGCTACTACCTCTGAATAATATTTCTGAATTTTTTCATCTGTATCTAATTCAAAACCCCATTCTCTTTGACGATCTGGATGATATAAATAATAACCATCTTGATTAAGAATAAAAGCTGTATCAGAATTACTTTGATTATCTTGTTTGACTTGTTCAAAAATACGCTCAACTAGCAAATTCCCAATAATAATTCCTTGAGGTTTTCCATCTGCTGAAAATATAGGACTTGCGTATCTAATTGTTGGTTTATAAGGAGTTTCAATTTTTCCCATTTCTTGATTAAGATTTATTGGGGAAACGTAGATTTCACCAAAACTTAGTTTCATAGTTTCTGTAAAATATTCTCTCTGTGCTTTATTTTGTAATTGCTCTTTAGGAATAGTTTTGATGGATTGACTATCAAAATCAACCCGTACCATTTCATTGCCATTTTCATCTAAATAACGTAACTGCATATAGTATGGTTTCGCTTCCATAAATGCCGTAAATATTACACTCAATCGTTCTACCCAAAGCTTGTAAGTAGAATTATCTTTTGGATCAATTCCCTTGTTATTTCTAGCTCTTACAATTCCTTGAATTGGAGGAACTTTACTGAGAAACAAAATATCATAACTAATATTATCTAAATAGCTAACTATATGTTCTGAACTATCATTTATTTTTTTGTTAAGGTTAGTTAAAGCTAAATTTTGCAAGGCATTTGTAGAAGTATTAATACCATATAAACCTACTATAGATACTGGAATAATTGTGCTTATAACCAGAATAATGATAATTTTATACTGTATTTTTTGAATAAACTTATTAACCATTTTTAGGAATAAAATTAATTTAATATCGCAATTCTATTTTATTTGTTTATAAAAATCTTACCGCTTTTAGGGAACAGTTAACAGGGAACAGGTAGGAATTTCAGCTTTTTTATCTACTTTTTGATTTGTCACAACCTATTTAGGACTGCTATAGGTGGTTCATTAATTGATAATGGATAATGAATAATTACCTCTAGTTAAAACTGCACTTAATTGAATATAAAGAAATCACTTGTTATTTTTTCAAGGGAATATTGGATATGGCGTAATCGAATATTCCCTTAAGAATAAAAAAATTCCTTTTAAGCCAATCCTTCTATTACAGAAGAGGTAATTATTAATTGTTAATTATTAATTATTAATTATTAATTATTGACTACAACCTACAGACTTTGCATGCAAAATTCCTACCGACTCCCTATTCCCTAAATTTTTTATTGTGGGTATTCTCAAGAGACAGAATATTACAGCATTTTTTAGGATAGTTAAGTACAGTTAAAAATTAATCTTTATTCGCTCTTCCATGTTCTCTAGATCGATAAAATTTGTACCTCATCAACTTGCAAACTTCTGTATCATATACCTAAGAAAAAATTGGTTAGGACAACTACTGATGATAAATCTTAGACTAGGAAATGTTTTTCTAACTGTTCCCTGTTCCCTGTTCCCTGTTCCCTATTCCCTACTATACTAGAGACTTTAACTCCGTACTAACTTCATTAAGTTTTTGAATTCCTTGTTTAGTTTCCCCTAAACCACTAGCTGTTTCTTGCGCTCCTTTATTCAATTCGTTCATCGCATCTACAACTTGTTTAATAGCGATCGCTTGCTGTTTAATATTAAGAGAAATTTGCTGATTATTTAAAACTACATTATTAATTGCATCCTTAACACCATTAAAAGCAGCAGTTGTTTGTCGAGCAGTTTTTACTCCTAATTCTACATTTTGTGTACCTGATTCTGTTGCCATAACTGTAGAATTAATTAATGCTTGAATATCAGCAACTAATGTATATATTTTTTCCGCAGACTTTCTACTTTCATCTGCTAATTTACGAATTTCACTAGCAACAACACCAAAACCTTTTCCATGTTCTCCCGCACGAACAGCTTCTACTGCAGCATTTAAAGCTAACATATTAGTTTGATTAGCTAAGTCACCAACAAGCTGAGAAATATTACCAATTTGATTTGTTTGTTCGCTTAAACGAGTAATTTGTTGAGCGATCGCCTCTACTTTTTCACTTAAATAACTCATCCCTTCTAAACTTTTATCTACAGCTTTTGTTCCCTCTTCAGCTAAACTTAAAGCTTGTGTTGCTGCTGTTGCTGCTGCTTCTGCTTGTTCTGCTGTTGCTTGAGAAGAAGCACCTAATTCATCCATAGTTATAGTAGTTTCATTTACAGAACTAGCTTGTTGAGCAGCAGTACGTTCTTGTTGATTTATTGTGGCAGAAATTCCTGTAGAAAAATGAACTATATTGTCAGTTACTTGATTAATTTTTTGACTAATATTACCTGTAGCTATTAATGCCACAATTACCGAAATAGCAATAAAAAGTATTGAACCTATACCCAGCAACCATAGCAATGTAATTAAATTATTTTTAGTTGCTTCTGTCTCTTTTTGAAGCAAAGATTTCTCTTCTATAATAAATTCTTCACTTACTTTTTCAAAACCATCTACAAGTTCTTTACCTTTATTAGACTTAAATAAAGTTATAGCTTCGTTAATTTTATTTTCTTTGATCAGATTTATTACCTGATTTGCAAAGGATTGAAAATCATTTTTTCCCTGAATCATTTTGTCTAAACGCGCTTTTTGTTCAGAAATCATAATTAATTCATTGACATAATTAATGTCTTGATCAAATGATTTTAATGCTTCATTATACTCTTCCAGAAATACTTCATTTCTAACTGCTATATAGCCACGAAAACTTCTCACCATTTTTTCTTCTTCTATAGCTATCTTATTCACACCTATAATTACATTTTGTACTCTTTCAACTTCTTTTAAAGTCTCAAATACTTGATTAGCAGTCCTATAAACTATTCCCGTTAATCCGAGGAATAAAACCATAGGCACTGTATATGCTAAAAATAAACGGCTTTTTAACTTCATATTTTCAAACATAATTTTTTTTTAGAGGGTAATAGTTTACAAAGTAGTGATACTTAGATAAAAGGTTAACTAGGGACTTAGATTATTATGTATTAAATCTTGAATTTAGGGGCTTTTATGTTCCCAGTTAAGTGTTCCCTATTCCCTTATTCAAGACTAAATCACTACATCTACAGGACTACCTTTTTAGAGTTATACAATAGACTTCTTGCAGAAGTCAGGGAATAGGAAATAGAGGGATGAAATTGTTGATTTCATATTTGGCAATTGATTTAATTAAAATTTGGGCAAGAGATATAATCTAGGAATAATAGTACCTCAAAAAATAGATTCAAATTTTAACTCAAACAAGTTCAA
>NZ_JAAHHT010000218.1:0-5895 GCF_010672085.1 Okeania sp. SIO3I5 | reverse complement strand
AATAGAGGGATGAAATTGTTGATTTCATATTTGGCAATTGATTTAATTAAAATTTGGGCAAGAGATATAATCTAGGAATAATAGTACCTCAAAAAATAGATTCAAATTTTAACTCAAACAAGTTCAATCTTGTAGTCATTCTAGTTAATTCCAAATCTCTCAAATCAAGTCTAATTAAGTAAGCATTCAGCTTTTCCTGCTCCATGGGTAGCTAACAGCTTTTCAACGTACAGGACTTGACTTTGGTTAGCAGTCTTATGACCTTTTTATTGATAAATTTTAATTCTCCTTAGAGACTAATTCCTCCTAAGTGTTTGAGCATCAGTTAATAACTTGTAAGGAAATAGGAAATAGGAAATACGGAATAGGGAATAGAGGGATGAAATTGTTGATTTCATATTTGGCAATTGATTTAATTAAAATTTGGGCAAGAGATATAATCTAGGAATAATAGTACCTCAAAAAATAGATTCAAATTTTAACTCAAACAAGTTCAATCTTGTAGTCATTCTAGTTAATTTGAAATCTCTCAAATCAAGTCTAATTAAGTAAGCATTCAGCTTTTCCTGCTCCATGGGTAGCTAACAGCTTTTCAACGTACAGGACTTGACTTTGGTTAGCAGTCTTATGACCTTTTTATTCATAAGTTTTAATTCTCCTTAGAGACTAATTCCTCCTAAGTGTTTGAGCATCAGTTAATAACTTGTAAGGAAATAGGAAATACGGAATAGGGAATAGGGAATAGAGGGATGAAATTGTTGATTTCATATTTGGCAATTGATTTAATTAAAATTTGGGCAAGAGATATAATCTAGGAATAATAGTACCCCAAAAAATAGATTCAAATTTTAACTCAAAAAAGTTCAATATTGTAGTCATTCTAGTTAATTTGAAATCTCTCAAATCAAGTCTAATTAAGTAAGCATTCAGCTTTTCCTGCTCCATGGGTAGCTAACAGCTTTTCAACGTACAGGACTTGACTTTGGTTAGCACTCTTATAACCTTTTTATTGATAAATTTTAATTTTCTATAGGGACTAATTCCTCCTAAGTGTTTGATCATCAGTTAATAACTTCCAAGGGAATAGGGAATATAGGGATAAAGTTGTTCATTTCATATCTGGCAATTGATTTAATTAAAATTTGGGCAAGAGATATAATCTAGGAATAATAGTACCCCCAAAAAATAGATTCAAATTTTAACTCAAAAAAGTTCAATATTGTCGTCATTCTAGTTAATTCCAAATCCTCAGATCGAGTCTCATTAATTAGCCATAATAAAAATGTTCTCCTCACCTCAAGCATAGTATTTTTAACAATTTGCTCTACTCCCTACTCCTTACCGAATAATTAAGGTTTAAATCCTCTCCTGTAAAGGAGAAACAAGAAAAAATTTTCATGATTAGTCAATCCTCTTCTTTTCAAGGAGAGGTAATAATTAATAATTAATAATTAATTATTAATTGTTGAACCCCTACTCCCTCTCAGCTAAACTTCTTCTTCTACAATTAAACCTTTATATGTAATAATTTTCTCAAAATTTATAATACTCATCATCTTTTCTTGATAAATAACAGTTCCTAATAAATATTCATTGTGAGCTTGAGAATGATTAATCGTAGTAGGAATTGACTTAATATCTAAAGGATTAAGATACATCACATCAAATACTTCATCTACCATAATACCAGCTACTAAATCATTCACCTCAAATATTAAGGCTTTATTTTTATTAGTTTTTGTTGTCTGAATCTGCATATTTAAAATGCCTCGGATCTCAAGCAAAGTGACAATTTCACCCCGTAAATTAATATTGCCAAAAATATGTTCAGGAGTACAAGGAATAGGAGTCACTTTCTGAACATTAGTAAACTCTCGTACTACTGCTAAATTTATACCAAAATATTCTGAATTTAAACCAATCACCGCTAGTGGAATTAAATTACTAAAATCTTGACTTTGAGTTTCTAATCTTAAATTTTTTGCTCGTTCTTGAAAAATAGCTCTTTCTTGTGAGGTAGCATTTGGGCAAAATATTAATTTTGAATATTCTTGATATTCAGCTTTTTCCAAGGAATTTTCTTTAACTAAAGCACCTATATTATCCCGATCATTTATAGAAAATTCAGCTACTTCTTCCAGATATCTAATCAGATTATGACTAGATAATAAAGTAATTAATTTTTCTTCCAATTTAGCTACACCTGTAACCAAATGTAATTTATGATTTCTCTCGCTTCCCCCATCGGATAATTCTCCTTGACTATATATTTCTGTTGTTATTTCTGTTACTGGAATATCTTTAACTTCGTAAACTTGATTGACAATAATACCAATAGTAGATTGTTGCCACTCTATCACAACCAGACTATCTGTCAAAGAATATTCTTGCTGCTGATACCCAAAACGAAGATTTAAATCCATTATAGGCAATACATTTCCCCTAAGATTAATCACACCAATAATAGAGTTTGGCATTTCAGCGATCGCTGTTACTTCTGGCAGTAAAAATATTTCTTTAACTGACAGTGCTTCTACTCCATAAAAACAGTTATTATGTAAAAATATTAGATATGATTTATTTTCCATATTCCTTTTCTTAAGACTTAGGCAAAAACCGAGTTTATCCAGGAAATTTTATCCTCAAAATAATCATAGCAATAAACCCGGTTTATTGTTTAGCTATCCACCCCCAGAAACCGGACTTGTCCAGGAAATTGTATCCTCAAAAAAATCATCACAATCAACCCCGTTTCTTGTTTAGATATCCGCCTCCATAAACCCAGTTTATCCAGAAAATTTTATCCTCAAAAAAATCATCACAATCAACCCCGTTTCTTGTTTAGATATCCGCCTCCAGAAACCGAGTTGATCCAAGAAATTTTATTCTCAAAAAAATCATCACAATCAACCCCGTTTCTTGTTTAGATATCCGCCTCCAGAAACCGAGTTGATCCAAGAAATTTTATTCTCAAAAAAATCATCACAATCAACCCGGTTTCTTGTTTAAGTATCCGCCCCCATAAACCCAGTTTATCCAGAAAATTTTATCCTCAAAAAAATCATCACAATCAATCCGGTTTCTTATTTAGGTATCCGCTTCTAAATACTCGATCAATTCAGAAACTTTGATTCCTCCTTTGTACTTGATAATATCATCAACAGGTAACTTTTTCAGCAGTTCTAAAGCTATATTTTTCATCTTTTTTGCCCGAAGGATATTTTTTTCTGCTGCATATAATGAACCAAGTTCTATATAAGCAGGTATCTCTTGTGGGTCAAGATAAATTACTCGCTTTAGAAGAATTTTTGCTCCTTCTATATCTCCTTGTTCTTCTGCTATATTAACCAACAAATAAAAAGGTTCTACTGAAGCAGAATTTATTTCTATTGCTTGATTACAATAAAAAGTAGCACGCTCATACTTGCCTAAATTTGCATACAACTGAGCGAGTAAATTATATACCCTAAAATTTTTGGGATTTAGACTCAGAAAATCTTCTGCTTTTCTAATAGCATCAGTATAAGCCTTCACTGCAAATAATTCTGCTGCTTCTAACAATAACTTATCTGATTGACTAGATTGCAAATCACGATTTTTTTGAGTAACTTCCCTAGCTATTTCATGTTTTTTATCTTGATAAAATTTCTGCTTCAAATCCAATAAAGCTTGTTTATTAGCATCATCGCAAATACTATAATAAGTAGATATTTTCCTTTCAGATATTGAATTAATCAATGAATATTCCAAGCTTTTCTCGTTCGCCATCCTCTTGTCTGTAAATATCGGCAAACTATCAGCTAAATAATTCTCATATTGCTCATCTTGACCGCGCTGATAAACCAAAGATTCTGACAAAACTTTAACCTTAAATTTACCCAGGGGTTGACCATATAACTCTGCATGACCTGTCATCAAATACCCTCCCTTGAGGAGAGAATTATAAAATTTTTGCATCACTAATGAAATATGCTTTGCTTCAAAATAGATAAAGACATTGCGACATAAAATTAAATCAATATAACTAGGAAAACCATCTTGAACTAAATTTATATTGCCAAACTTGACTATTTTTTTTACTTGTTCCTCAACTTGCCATTCTCCTTGAAATTCATAAAAATAATTCTTTTGTATTTGCCGATCTATTAAACGGAACGACCAATTACTATAAACACCTTGTTTTGCCTTCGTCAGTGCTACTTCATTAATATCTGTTCCTAAAATTAAAATATCCCATTCTTGCCAGTCAGGAATTAATTCTTGAACCATAATTGCTAAAGAATAAGCCTCTTCACCCGTAGAACAACCCGCACTCCAAATCTTTATTTTTTTTTCTTTAGATGCCATTTTAGACTTAATAATTTCTGGCAGAATTACATTTTTAAGTAATCCCAATTGTCCCCGGTCTCGAAAGAAATAAGTTTCAGTTACAGTCAACAATATGATGAGCTTTTCCCATTCATCTTTACTTGTTTTATTTTGACCTGCTAAAAGTTGATAATATTGTTCTGGAGAAGATAATTTCAGTGATTTTATCCGCACAAATATTTTCTTACACAAACTGTCATAATCTTGCTCTCGAATATGCAGACCTGTATAATCAGCAATTAATTGAATAAAATTTTGTAATAGATTAGGATTCATTATTTTTCGGTTAAGAGTCAGGAGTCAGGAGTTAGTAGTCAGGATTTAGGAGAGAAAAGGAAAAAGTTTTAAAGTATCAAGAATAGCTAGTTTTTTGATTGCTAATTATTCCGACATTATATTAACAGTAGTATAGCAAAATTTGTAGGGTGCGTTAATAAAATATAACGCACCCTACTAGACTCTACCTCTGTTCAACCGAACATAATATTAATATCTAATCTCAAACCATTTTTGAGCATTAATAAAACGACTCAAATGTTTAACATTTGTAGTAGCAACGACAAGGTTTCGACCAGGATTTTCAGCTTGCATTAATTGACATTGGGCTGCAATAATTACATCAACATCAATATTTTTGGGGTTAGCTGTAGGCATCCCTTGGAAACGAGAGATTGCCCACAACTGGGCAGCTTCTTGTGTGACTGATTTTGTCAAAGGTAAAAAATCAATTAAATCGTCTAAGTTATTGAGATTATTAATACCTTGATTTGATGCTCCTCTGATTGAGTTTAAAAGTAAACTTCTTCTGAGTTCATAATCACATAAATCTGAACTAATAACGTAAACACTTTTTGACAATAGGGAATACAGCCATTCTTGACATTGTTTAGCTTCTAATTTTTCGTTGGGAGATGACAGTAAACTTCAAACACCAGTGTCAATAAAAACTATCATTCTTCGCTATATAATTTGTGTCCTGATGGTCGAAAACTATCAATAGTTTGCTTTAATATTTCTAAGTTTTTTCGTCTGATTTGTAATTCGGTTTCAGTGACTTCTTCTTCTATTTGTTTTTTTAACCATTCCATTGCTGGTTGATTGAGACGTAATTGTTCTTCCATCGTGCGTCCTTTATGTTTTAAATAGGGAGCAAAAGAACTAGGATTTTCTGTGTAATTAGACATAATTTTATTCTGGTTTTTTTCACTATCAATTTTAGCATAGCATTATTCTAGGTTAGGTAGAACAAAGTGAAACCCAACTTGCGCCTTATTGTTGTTGGGTTACCCTAACCATTTTTTTAATTCAAAATTCAAAATTCAAAGTTCAAAGATTTTGGTTCATTCCATTTTTTTAATTCAAAATTCAAAATTCAAAGTTCAAAAATTTTGGTTTATTCTTTAATTTCAATAATTGTTTAATTAAGAATTCAAGCCTCAATTTTAATTCAAAATTCAAAATTCAAAGTTCAAAAATTTTGGTTTATTCCTTAATTTCAATAATTGTTTAATTAAGAATTCAAGCCTC
>NZ_JAAHHT010000217.1 GCF_010672085.1 Okeania sp. SIO3I5 | reverse complement strand
AAGTTGTTGCTGTCGGTGGGCAAGCGATATAGCTGCCACTAGGTTCCGCCTTTAATGTCGCGCAGTATTTTCCTAGGTCATGCTCCGTAAACATATCCGCGACAGGCGAAAACGGCATCAAAGTAACAATATTGGCCAATAAAGCAATTAGATTGAAAAAAGATGACATTTGGGTAGCTCCTATATATAGTAGTTTTTTCACGTTTCTATAAATTCTTTTATCCAGAGGAAGAAAATTTATTCACTTATTTCGTGAAATGACTAGAAAAAATTTGACTGCATCAAATATTGACAAATATTGCTGTTCTCAATCTTTACGTTTGACTGGATCGAGTAATAATTTTGGCCAATAAAGCAATTCTACCTGAGTTAATCGAACAAGATAACCTTTGGATAACTCCTATATAGTGTTTGTTTGCGCTTTTATATATTTATTCATCTTGAGGAGTCAAATTTATGCAGTTGTTTCGCAAAATGACTACAAAAAATCTAGCTACATCAAATATTGACAAAAATTGCTGTTCTCAATCTTTGGGTTTGAGTCAATCAAGTAATAATCTTGCCCAAGAAAGCAATTCGCTCCAAGTCTTTTGTTCCCTGTTGCCTGTTCCCTGTTGCCTATTTTCTGTTTTTTGTTGCCTATAACTAGAATTTTGTAACATCTTTTTTCACGCTTGGTATAAGTTAATGAAACGAGAAAACATTTGGGTCACTCCTATATATAGTATTTGCTGGCGTTGCGATAAATTCCTTTATCTAGAGGAGTCAAATTTATGCAGTTGTTTCGCGAAATGACTACAAAAAATTTTGCTTGATCGAATCTTTACAAAAATTGCTGTTCTCAATCTTTACTTTTTACTGAACTAGATGTAAGCTATGAATTATTATTCTCAAATATCCATCTTTACTTTTTTGATAACGTCGATAGCACTGTAGGGGACATTCCCTACAGACAAAAATTATACATTTCTGTTCAACCGATCTACAGGAGCAAGATGCTACTATGAATTTCTAATTTCAGGAGCAAGATGCTCCCACTGCTTTCTATTTACAGATTGAATTTTCAATGATAACAATACAGGATTAAACAACATTTGTAGATTATCTAAAAAAGTTTATGCAGCTCAAGTCCAAGGTGCATTCGATTCAATATCCAGGTGGTTATGGGATATTATGCAATCGTGAATATCCGACTTTTCTTCAAGTAGATAATATTGATAAAAATCTCATTTGTAAGTTAGGCAAAAAAACAATAACTGCCATTGCCAAAAAATACAATTTAACCCTCTAAAACATTCAACAACCATTACCAAAATTGGGAGCAATAGGAATATGCTCAGGTACAGAACTGCGTAATTCGATCGGGAAATTTTTCCCTAGTGTTTGGAATTAAACTAAAAATGAAATATCAAAAAATTTACTATTTATTATCCCCTTCTTTTTACAGTCCTCCTGCTTTCCGAGGTGTAAAATTTGTTGTTCTATTTTGGAACATGAAACCCGTATGGGCAGATTTCAACTCGCTCCATAAATATTGGGATAGAAAGTATCTGCCTATGTTACTGAATTTAGGGAATAGGAGAGTGAAGGGAAGAATCAATTCAAAATTCAAAATTTATAATTCAAAATTATAAATTCTGCCTGTTTGTTCCCCATTCCGCAGGAAAGTCAGAGGCTTGAAATCAGGAAAATATTTTTGATTTTTTCATGGTTGTACGAACGAGGTTTGAATCCTTAATTAAACAATTATTCAAATTAAGAAATAAAGCAAAATTTTTGAACTTTAAATGCGTGAATTTTGAATAAAAAAAATGGTCAAATCAATTCAAAATTCAAAATTTATAATTCTTGCATTATAACCTCTGGCTAAAGTATTGGGATTGAAATTCAATTCAAAATTCAAAATTTATAATTCTTGCATTATAACCTCTGGCTAAAGTATTGGGATTGAAATCAGGAAAATATTTTTGATTTTTTCATGGTTGTACGAACGAGGTTTGAATCCTTAATTAAACAATTATTGAAATTAAGGAATGAACCAAAATTTTTGAACGCGTGAATGGGCGAATTTTTAATTTTGACTTTTAACTTGCGCGTCGCGCTATAACTGCATAATTTATAAAATTACAGATAAGAAGATAAATAAAGGAGATGAAAATCAAACTTTTTCAATCAATTTAGATAGTAGGGGTGATTCGGGAATCGCCCTTACGAAAGTAGGAAGATTAGGTAGTGAAACTTTCCTAGTCTAGTTCAAAAATTGGAGAATTTATTTTTTGCTATTCCCCGATAAATCAGCTCAAGTTAAAACTGTTGGTTATCAAGGATTTCAATTTAATTAATGTCCTAACAATTTTTTGTCATGCTATATATCAAAGGTGCAAATATGATTATTCACAGAAATATCAAAGAACAATTTTCAACTTTATTACATGTAGAAGAACTCCGAAATAACCTAATAATAACTAACCTGAAAAAAATGCTTAAATTAGTAAACAATTTAGATACTATATTGACACATTATCCTGATCAAAATGCAGAAAGTTTGGCTAAAACTTTTATCAAAGAAATGCAAAAAAATAATCAGGGTAAGTTATACGAAAAACACTTATCAGCATATTTAGAAGAAGTCTGCTTTGGGCTGGCGATACAGGAACTGTATGAAGAACTAAAACTACTAAAATATACTAGATCGGATTGTTTTCAAGAGGCAAGAAAAGTTGCATTAGAACCGATGAAAATCTATAAAACATATAATTTTAAAGATAGTAGTCCGAAGACCTGGGGAAAAATACAAATCAAAAGTAAAGTCAAACAAACAATTCTTTTAAGCAGAGATTTTGGTAGATATGGAACTTGGTCTGCACTTAAATATTTGAGTGAAAAGAAACTGAGAGAAGCTCTACAAGCTAAGTCAGGAATTAAGGCAAAAAAAGAAATAGAAAGCTATGTTTTAGTAGTAAATTCCTATAAAGAAATTTATCCCAGTAGCCAATCTAAAAAAATTAAAGGAAGGTTACCGGAACCTAATCAAGCACAGTGGGAAGAAATCCAAAAATACTATAATTTCCTATGTTCTGAATATAACAAAAAACCTTCAACGGAAGGTTGCGCTCGCTTAGAAGCAATAATTAATTTTCAGGTAATTAAAGAAAAATATCTTGCTTGTTACTCTGCAGCAAAGAATTATATTTATATGGTTGAAGATACTGTTGAAAATATTGATATAGTTGCCGATGAATTTATTCCAGTTAATCATCAAGAGGAAGAAATAGAGACTGAAAAACAACAGCAAATAGCTTCAATTTGTTTAGATGAATTTGCTAAACTACCGCTAGAATCTCAGAAGCTAATGCAACTACATTATGGTTTGGGTATCTCACAAACTGAAATGCAAGAAATATTTAATTTCAAGCAACCTAAAATATCTCGAAAAATCAAACAGAGCGAACAAAAACTCTTAAAAGCTTTGGTCAAATGGAGTCAAGAAAATTTAGGGATTACTGTCAATGAAGGAATTATCAAGGAAAAAAATCAACCTTTTAAGGACTGGTTAAAGGATAATTTTCAACAACAGTTTGAGGGAGTATTAGAGGAAAATTTATGGGAACAGCAAAAGTCAAAAATTCCGATGCTACGATTATATTATGGTGAACAATTAAAGCTGGAGACTGTGGCAGAAAGGCTGAATGTTTCTTCTCAAAGAATTACTCAAGAAATTGAAATAGTCAAGCAAAACCTAGAGATATTTTTGCGGGAATGGGTAAAAGAAAAAATGGATATTTCTTTATCCAATTCTCGAAATAAAAGAATTGTTAGCTTTGTAGAAGAATGGTTAAATAATGCCCCTTATGAAATGTGGAATGTAAGCAGTCAGCGACTGAAAGTCAGAAGTTAAATTCTTTTCCGGAAGAAACCGGTTTTGTGGCAATAGATGTGAATTCTGTGGGTTATATAAATACAAACCCGGTTTCTTAACAAGTTGAAAGTTATACTAATCCTAAATGATTTGTGAAAAAAAAAACTGTAGGGGTTTGGTCTCCAAACCCAAGCTAAGATTTCAATAATTAATAATTAGCTCTTCTTTAGGGAGAGGTAATTATCCATTATCCATTATCCATTATTGAAGATTGCCATAACTGCTAATAGCTATCAAAAAAACAGGAGCAACTCAAAATGTCACTAACAATAGATGAATTAACAATAGTATTTCCAGACCAATTAATATTGGAATTTTCTCCAGAAGAAATCGAACAAGTCTGGCAAGAATTACCAAATTATTCTAATGATGCAGCGCAGTCGAATGCTTTTTTAAATCGTCTCTGTTTAAATACGATGATGAAATATTTAACAGAAGATGAACCACCAGAAAATACACCACAAATATCTCCTAATTTAGAAACTTTAAATCAAATTTGGGAAGTGGTAAATGGCAGTGCTATTTCCATAGGAGAAACTCGAATTATTTTGATTCCAACTGAAGAAATAGATACAGAAACATTTGCTGTTCCTCAAGAGTGGGTAGACTTACCAAGTTGGGTGGGTGATTATTATTTGGCAGCACTCGTGGAACCAGAAGAATATCGGATTAGAATTTGGGGTTACACCAATTATCAAAACCTGAAAAACGAAGCAAACTATGATGAATTCAATCGCATCTATTATTTAGGACAAGAATTTATGACGGAAGACTTAAATGTGATGTGGGTAGCGCGGGAAGTTTGCCCCCTTCCGAAACCAGAAGTGGCAGCAGTAGGGAGTTTATCTGGGGATGAAGCGACTACTTTAGTCAGGGAGTTGGGGCGATCGCCTGGTTATTATGCTCGGTTGCAAGTGGAGTTTGAGAAATGGGGAGCGTTGTTAGAAAATCAGAATTTATTACGGATGTTGTATGAGGAAAGGTTAAGGAGCGATCGCCCGACTTCGACAAATTTGCTGCAATGGTTGGATGGAATATTTGAAACTGGTTGGCAAAGTGTTGAGTCAATTTTAAATTCCCAACAATTAGAAATTTCTTCTAGTTATCGTAGTGAAAATTTTTCTTCTCGTTCAGTTAGAATATCGCGGGGTAAAAAGCTCGATCTAGTAATGCGACTTGTTGAGGAGTCGGTTGCTTTAGTTGTGAGTTGGTTAGCGGAAACTGAGGAAGATAATATCAGAATTCGAGTGTATCCGATGGGGGGAAAAAGTTATTTACCACCGGGACTTAAGTTAATACTTATGGATGAAAATGGAGAGATAGTTATGGATGAAAATAGAGAGGAATTTACTCCTGTAGCTCGCGATGCAGATAATTTTATTCAGTTACTATTCTCTGTTGAAAGAGGAGAAAAATTTAGTGTTGCTGTGGAATTGGGAGAAGCAAGAGTTACTGAAGAATTTAGAGTTGAGAATTGAGAATTTAGAACTAATTCAGAAGTTAAAAATCAGGAGAATGTTGGAGAATTTAGAATTCAGAATTCAGAATTAATTCAGAAGTTAAAAATCAGGAGGATGTTTCAGAATTCAGAATTAATTCAGAAGTTAAAAATCAGGAGGATGTTTCAGAATTCAGAATTAATTCAGAAGTTAAAAATCAGGAGGATGTTTCAGAATTCAGAATTCAGAATTAATTCAGAAGTTAAAAATCAGGAGGATGTTTCAGAATTCAGAATTCAGAATTAATTCAGAAGTTAAAAATTAGGAGGATGTTTCAGAATTCAGAATTCAGAAGATGTTATAGAGAACAGGGAATTGCTATATAAAGATTCCCTATTCCCTATTCCCTAAGCACGAAAAAATTTAATTTACCCAAAAAAAGTTATGGGAAATTATCTAGTTAATAGTAATTTATCTAAACTGAAATTGTGAGCAAAAAAACCTAACCCCCCAACCCCCTTCCTATCCCCCCTTGCCCTATTCCCTATTCCCTATTCCCTATTCCCTAAAATTATGGAAAATTATCGTCGCAGAAATCTTCGAGGTCGTTCTTTTAAAAATCAAAACCTCTCCCATGAAGATTTTTCCTACTCGGATATTAGAGGTGCAAATTTCACAAATGCAAATCTCACAGGTGCTAACTTCAGCTATGCTTTGGCAGGATTAACAAAAGCTAGAAAAATAATACTTTCTATTTTGATTTTTTTCCTTTCTGTAACTTCAGCGATCGCTACATTTGTGGCGGTTTATATTCCTCTAAAGTTTGTTGTTCCTAAAGCTACTAATCCTATTCCGATTCAGATCGGTTTCTTGATTTTTTTACTCCTGGAATTGATCAACATTTGCTTACTATTAATCACAATTCGGCAAGGAATTAAAAAAGCTTTAGCATATTTATTCTCTGGCATTCCTCTAATAATGTTGATCATTCCGGGATTAACAGCTTTTGCCATGAGTGAAAAAAATCTCTCAAAATTGTTTAAATTTTTGGGAATTAATCAACCTCCATCGCCGGAAATTATTGAACTTTCCGAGCAGTTAAAAGCTTTCAGAAGTGGCAATCTTATTGAAGGGATAACTAACCTACTTACCGACGGCGATTCTGTCAATATAGTCGTCAGTATAATTGCCAGTCTAATTATTTCTGTCGGAGCAATATTAGTATTAATTACCACCCTGAGTCTGGCAGTAGTTTTAGCTGAAATAAAATCGGAAAAACACCAGAACAATTCAGTCATATCTTGGTCGATAATTTTCACATTTATTATCTCTGGAGTTATCCTGAAAAATAATGTCGTAAAACATATAGATACTCGGTATATGAATGTATTGAACTTGGAAGCTTCACAGGCAATTACTTTAGGTATGGGCACTTATGTAATAGCAATGATTATATGTATATTATTAATTTCAATAGCTAGTTATCTTGCCATAAAAATCTTAGCAGAAGACCAAAATAATCTAACTATTCGCCGACTTGCTGTTGCGATTGGAGTTATGGGAGGAACGAGTTTTAAAAATGCTAATCTTGCCGAGACTAACTTTAGTTATGCTTGCCTAAAAAGTACAGATTTTAGATTAGCTAATGTGACTCATACTCTCTGGCGCAAAGCTGAATATTTAACATTTGCGAGAGTCGGAACCACAATATTAATCGACCCAAAAATTCGAGAATTATTAGTAACGGGAAATGGCAAAAACCAACAATATATAAGTGTGAATCTTCGAGGCGCAAATCTCAGAAATGCTGACCTAAGTCGGAGCAATTTAACAATAGCAGATTTGACTGAAGCTGCTCTGGAAGGTGCTTGTTTGGATGAAGCAAATTTAAAGGAAGTTTTGGCAATTGGTACTAATTTTACCGAGGCAAAAATGACAGGAGTTTGTTTAGAATCTTGGAATATTAATCACACGACTATTTTGGATGAAGTTGAGTCGGAATATATCTATTTATTAGAGTCGGCAAAACCACAAACAAATGATCGGGAACGTCGTCCTAGTAGTGGAAATTTTGCACCGGGAGATTTTACAAATTTATTTACTCAAAATTTTCATACTGTGGATTTAATTTTCCGTAATGGCATTGATATAAAAGCTTTTATGTCTGCTTTTCAACAGGTGCAAAAAGAAAATTCCGGAGTTACTTTGACAATTCAAAGTATGGAAAATAAGGGCGATGGAATGGCGGTAATTAAAATTAGCATACCTCCGGATGCGAGTAAGGGAAAAATTCATCAGCAGTTAACTAAGTTTTATGGGGAAGCTGTGGGTAAGTTGACTGAAAAGGATGGGGATAAATCTCTTAGTCAGGAGGAAAAAGTTTCTATTTATCATCAGGAAAGTGAGTATATGATGTCTTTTTTCAGTTATCAGTTAGCAGTTAACAATTATCAGTCAATTGTTGAGCGTCTAGAAAAAGCAATGGAAGAGGAAAAAGAGCAGGTAAATTATGCGGAAAAACAAGGAATGATTAAAGAAGCAATTTTTCTAGTTATGGTTTTAATTATTCAACGTTTTGGAGAAGTTTCTGAAGCGATTAAAAATCGGATAAAAGGTCTACCTTTGGCTAGTTTAGAAAGTTTAGTCAAGGTATTTTTAAATTTTCAGAGTTTGGCAGATTTAGAAAATTGGTTGGAGGAAAATAGTTAAGATTTTCCAGTGCGAGCATGTTGCTCGCGAATAGTAAATAAATTTTCTAATGAATTTTTCGGGGGTAAATCTCATGGCAAATTTAGAAAGTTTGGTGAAGGTATTTTTAAATTTTCAGAGTTTGACAGATTTAGAAAATTGGTTGGAGGAAAATTCATCGTCTTAATAATTTTCAATTGTTCTAGGAGCGATTTGCGCGCTCGACGTATTTGGAAATTTTGAGCGAGTAGTAAATAAATTTTCTAATTAATTTTTCGGGGGTAAATCTAATGGCAAATTTAGAAAGTAAGGTATTTTTAAATTTTCAGAGTCTGACAGATTTAGAAAGTTGGTTGGAGGAAAATTCATCCTCTTAATAATTTTCAATTGTTCTAGGAGCGATTTGCGCGCTCGACGTATTTGGAAATTTTGAGCGAGTAGTAAATTAATTTTTCAGGAGTGAATCTCATGGCAAATTTAGAAAGTTTGGTGAAGGTATTTTTAAATTTTCAGAGTCTGACAGATTGAGAAAATTGGTTAGAGGAAAATTCATCGTCTTAATAATTTTCAATTGTTCTAGGAGGGATTCGCGCGCTCGACGTATTTGGAAATTTTGAGCGAGTAGTAAATTAATTTTTCGGAGGTGAATAAATTGGCAAATTTCAAAAGTTGACTCAAGGTATTGGGAAATTTTCAAAGTTTGACAGATTGAGAAAATTGGTTGGAGGAAAATTCATCCTCTTAGTAATTTTCAATTGTTCTAGGAGGGATTCGCGCGCTCGACGTATTTGGAAATTTTGAGCGAGTAGTAAATTAATTTTTCGGAGGTGAATAAATTGGCAAATTTCAAAAGTTGACTCAAGGTATTGGGAAATTTTCAAAGTTTGACAGATTGAGAAAATTGGTTGGAGGAAAATTCATCCTCTTAGTAATTTTCAATTGTTGTAGGAGGGATTCGCGCGCTCGAGGTATTTGGAAATTTTGAGCGAGTAGTAAATTAATTTTTCGGAGGTGAATAAATTGGCAAATTTCAAAAGTTGACTCAAGGTATTGGGAAATTTTCAAAGTTTGACAGATTGAGAAAATTGCTTGGAGGAAAATTAATCTTCATAATTCCCCCCTTTCCAAGGGGGGTTAGGGGGGATATCTTTTCACTTATCAGTTGTTAGTTAATAGTTAATAGTTATTAGTTATCAGGAGTAAATAATTTTGCTCAACTTTTCTGTTCATCAAGGAAAAAACTACCCTGAAAATACAATCCCCCTAAATCCCCCTTGGGAAGGGGGACTTTGAAACCTCAGTTAACTACATAAATAAATTTTCTAATTAAACTTTAAGGAAAAAACTACCTTGAAAATACAATCCCCCTAAATCCCCCTTGGGAAGGGGGACTTTGAAACCTCAGTTAACTACATAAATAAATTTTCTAATTAATTTTTCAGGAGTGAATCTAATGCTAACTATTCCATCTAAAAAACCACGCAAAAATTATCAAGGTCGTTCTTTTAAAAATCGAGATTTGACTAATCAAGACTTTTCTTATGCAGATATAAGAGGAGCAGATTTTACCGGAGCAAATCTCACGAATGCTAAGTTCAATTATGCTTTAGCAGGATTAACAAAATCTCAGATAATCATCATATTTATTGTTACAGTTATCCTATTTGTAATGGCAGGTATATCAGTATATATTGCTGTCGATATGCCCAGACGTTTTCTCCGTTCTAAATTAGAAGGAGTAAATCATTTTGGTCTGGCCATTTTTACATTTATAGAATTTATAAATATTGGTTTATTAGTAATTACTATTCGTCAAGGAATTGCCGAAGCAATAAAATCTTTCTTTTATCTACTTTCTCTAATGGTACTAATAATTCCAATACTTGCAAGTTTTGCAATTAGAGAGAAAAAACTTGATAATTATTTCAGTTGGTTCGGGTTTTCTGAAGCACCAGATTCTATTGTTTGGTTATTCGGAAAATTAAGAATGTTCAGGGGTGGCAATCTTATAAATAGTGTAAGTTATTGGTTTGGTGGTCAAGAAGATGTGAATCCTATTGTCGGTACAATTGTCGCTTTGATGATCTCTATAGGAGCAATATTTATATTAATTATCACTCTCAGTTTAGCAGTCGTTTTAGCTAAACTTATCGCTGAAAAATGGTTGGCAAATATAGAATTAGCTGGAGCAGGAATCTTAGCAGTAATTTTGGGAGTAATTACTACTATAAATACTTCTAGGCATTCTAGTCCGTGGATAGTTATTATTCTTACTGTATCTTTTTCTCTCATCCTAATATTAATAGCTCAACATCTGGCAAAAAAAATATTAGCTGAAGACGAAAAGAATATTTTTCTCCTCCGACTTGCTGTTGGTATTGGAACTCTCGGAGGCACCTGTTTTAAAAATGCAAATTTAACCGATGCCGACTTTAGTCACGCCATCCTTAAAAGTACAAATTTTCGATTTGCTAATACTACTAGAACATTCTGGCGAGAAACCAAATATTTAAAATTTGCCAGAGTCGAAAAAACCATATTAGTAGATATAAAAGTCAGAGATTTATTAATAAATGGATGGGGAAAAGAGCAAGAATATATAAGTGCCAACTTGAGAGGAGCAAACCTCGTAAGTGCCGACCTTAGTAACGCCAATTTAAGACAAGCAGACTTAAGCGAATCTTCCCTACAAGCTGCAAATTTAAACAACGCAAATTTAACCGAAGTATCAGCAATAAGCACCAATTTTACCACCGCTCAAATGTCAGGAACTTGCTTGGAAGGTTGGAATATCGACCACACTACTATCCTCGATAATATTGAATCAAAATATATCTATTTATTAGAGAAACCAAAACCAGAAACAGACGATAGAGAACGTCGCCCTAGTAGTGGATATTTCCAAGAAGGAGACTTTACAAAATTATTCACAGAAGTCATCAATACCGTAGATTTAATATTCCGAAATGGAGTAGACGCCAAAGCATTTATGTCTTCTTTCCAACAAGTACAAGTGGAAAATGAAGGTATCCCCATGAAAATTCAAGGCATGGAAAATAAAGGTGATGGAGTAGTAGTAATTAGAATTGATGTACCCCCAGAAATAGAGAAAGAAAAAATCCATCGGGAGTTTATGGAAATCTATGATCAAAATGTCAGAGTGCTAGAGGAAAAATATCAGAAAAAATTAGAAGGAATCCAAGCACAAATCAATCTAAATCTTCAGGAAAGTGAGAGAAAATATCAGATAGAGTTAGATGCTCGTTCAGAAGAACAAAAGAATTACATGATGTCTTTAGTCGATGGGATATTTCAAAAATCAACCGCTGCAAATTATTTAGTTACTCTCAATTTTGAAGGAGGAAGTTTTGCCACAGGTTTTCCAGTTATTAGAGCAAATATTTGGTTAGACAATCATCCTTTACCAATTTCTTTTACAGGTAACTTAACCCCCAAATTAGAAATTTCTCAGCTCTATCAAAACTGGAGAGAAAAATATCAACAATTGGGAGAACGCTATGAAGCTTTCAACTTACATTCTAGAATCACAGTGAATCAAAAGAAGTCAAAAAGTTCTTCTCAAATAGATTTGGGAATTCAGGAAATAATTAGTCAGATTCAGGAATTAGAAAAAGAGTGGCGATCGCTCCTCAACAACTGGTTGAACGATCCGAATTTTCACAAAATCGAAAAGGAGCTACGAACTAGATTTAATCGTTCAGATCAGGTTAGGTTAATTATCCAATCTGAAGATATTTTAATGCAGCGAATTCCCTGGCACTTATGGGATTTTTTCTCTGATTATCAATTTGCTGAAACTGCTATAGGTTTGCCAGAAGCTAACCGAGTCGAAAAGTTAAATATTGCCAGGGAAAAAATCCGCATCTTAGCAATTTTTGGAAATGACAAAGGAATAAATATTGAGGCAGATAAGAAATATTTGTCTAGTCTCTCCAGCAAAGCAGAAATTGTCTCTTTAGTTAAACCAAGTCGGCAAGAATTAGATGAAAAATTATGGGATGAAAAAGGTTGGGATATTATTTGTTTTTCTGGTCATAGTCAAAGTAAGTCTGACGGAAGTACGGGATATTTTGATTTAGGAAATGAAACCAAAATGACAGTTGAGGAGTTAGAAAATTCTCTGGGAACAACTATTAGGAAAGGTTTACAATTAGCTATATTTAATTCTTGCGATGGATTAGGTTTAGCAAGACAACTTGCTAAGTTACATATCCCGGCAATTATTGTTATGCGAGAAGCAGTTCCAGATGTAGTTGCCCAGAAATTTTTAGAGGATTTTCTCCAGTCATTTACTAATGGTAAATCTCTATATATTTCTGTGCGAGAAGCGAGGGAAAAATTACAAGTAATGGAAGATAAATTTCCTGGTGCGAGTTGGTTGCCAGTTATTTGTCAAAATTCCGCAGAAGTTCCTCCTTCATTCCAGTGCGAGCATCTTGCTCGCCAGTAATAAATAAGTTTTCTACTTAAACTTTCGGCAGTCAATAATTATGCTAATTCATCCAGATAAACAACGAAGAAAAAACTACCCTGAAAATTCCCCCCCTTTCTAAGGGGGGTTAGGGGGGATATCTTGCATTAATTACTGGATAAATAGATTTTTAGCTAAACTTTCAGGAGTGAATTTAATATAGCAATTCCCACAGTTATTAGCCACATTTACAATCCCCCTAAATCCCCCTTGGGAAGGGGGACTTTGAAACATCAGTTAACTACATAAATAAATTTTATAATAATTTTTCAGGAGTAAATAATTATGCTAATTCATTCATCAAAACAACAACGGAGAAATCTTCAAGGTCGTTCTTTTAAAAATCGAGATTTGACTAATCAAGACTTTTCTTTTGCAGATATAAGAGGAGCAGATTTTACCGGAGCAAATCTCACGAATGCTAACTTCAATTATGCTTTAGCAGGATTAACAAAATCTCAGGTTATTCGACTATTTATTATTGGAGCTATCCTATCTATAATTGCAGGAGCAGCCGCAAGTACTGCTGTTGATACTCCCATAGATTTTGTTTTTGAAGGAGAAAAACTAGAAGACTTAGTAGGAGAAGTAGTAGCAGAACTAAAAGGCAAAAAAATCATCCCAAATCTAGCTGCTTTTCTTTTCAATTTAGCTATTTTTATGTTTCTAGAAATTGTCAATATTGGTTTATTAGTAGTAACTATTCGTCAAGGAGTTCAAAAAGCAATAGCATATTTATTTCCTGTAATTCCTTTGATGATGCTAATAATTCCAATACTTGCACTACTGCACATACCTCCAGAAAAATTTATAAAATTGTATAGTTTTCTTCTTGAATATTTAAGTTTTTTAGGAATACCAGAAACGCCACCTCAACAGGTTATTGATTTCTTCTCAGGCTTAAATTCCTTCAGACTTGGCATGATTGTTACTAGAGTAACCAATAATAGTGAAAATTTGGGAGTATTTGTGAATATAATTCTCAGTTTTATTCTGTCTACAGCATCTATATTTGTTTTGATTTTTACCCTGACTTTGGCAGTACTTTTAGCTGAAACTATTGCTGGTAAATTGTTGGGAAATATAGCAGTAGCAGGAGCAGGAATAGTTACTGCAATTGCTGTAGGACTTCTTACTGAGAATGAGATTGATGATATTGTTACAGGAATTATTACTGAGAATAAGGTAGACAATTATCCTATAGGAGTTATTTTTAAGAGTAAAGTAGATAATTTTGAACCAATACCTATACCTATTATAGTGATAGTAATTTCTCTAGCTATAGCTCTTTCTCTAACCCTAATATTAATAACCAGACATATTGCAAAAAAGATATTAGCAGAAGACAAAAATAATCTTTTCATCCTTAAATTTGCTATTGCCATTGGAAGTCTAGGAGGCACCTGTTTTAAAAATGCAAATTTAACCGATGCCGACTTTAGTCATGCCACTCTTAAAAGCACAAATTTTCGATTTGCTAATGCCACTAGAACATTCTGGCGAAAAACTAAATATTTAAAATTTGCCAGAGTCCAAGACACCATATTAGAAGACATAAAAGTCAGAGAATTATTAATAACTGGAGACGGCAGAAACCAACAATATACAGGAGCAAACTTAAAAGGAGCAAACCTGATGAGTGCTAACCTCAGTGATGCAAATTTAAAGCTAGCTAACTTGAGCGAATCTACTATGCAATGTGCTTGTTTAGATTATGCTAATTTAACTGAAGTATCAGCAATAGGTACTAATTTTACCAGTGCCCAAATGACAGAAACCTGTATAGATTCTTGGAATATAGACAATACTACAATCCTGGATTATGTTGAATCAAAATGTGTCTATTTATTAGAGAGAGAACAATTAGGAAGAAATCACAAAGAACGCCGCCCCAGTAGTGGAGATTTTCAACCGGGAGACTTTACAAAATTATTCCAAGAAGTCTTAAATACTGTAGATTTAATATTCCGAAATGGGGTAGATGCCAAAGCATTTATGTCATCTTTTCAACAAGTACAAGTGGAAAATGAAGGCATCCCCATGAAAATTAGAGGCATGGAAAATAAAGGTGATGGAGTAGTAGTAATTAGAATTGATGTACCGCCAGAAATAGAGAAAGAAAAAATCCATCGGGAGTTTATGGAAACCTACGAGCAAAAGGCTAATTCATTAGAGGAAAAATATCAGAAAGAATTACAAGAAATTAAACGACAGATAGATCAAAATCTTCAGGAAAGTGAGAGAAAGTATCAGATAGAGTTGGCAGAAAGAAAGAAACAAGATGCTCGTTCAGAAGAACAAAATAAAGAGATGATGTCTCTAGTTAATCAGATATTTCAAAAATCAACTTCTGCTAATTATTTGGTGATTCTCAATTTTGAAGGTGGAAGTTTTGCCACAGGTTTTCCAGTTATTAGAGCAAATATTTGGTTAGACAATCATCCTTTACCAATTTCTTTTTCCAGTAACTTACCCGCAAATTCAGAAATTCCTCAGCTCTATCAAAATTGGAGTCAAAAATATGAAAAATTAAGAGAATACCATCAAAATTCCGGCTTCCTTCCTAGAATCAAAATGAATAAAAAGAAGTCAAAAAGTTCTTCCCAAATAAATCAGGGAATTGAGGAAATAATTAGTCAGATTCAGGAATTAGAAAAAGAGTGGCGATCGCTCCTGAACAACTGGTTAAACGATCCGAATTTTCACAAAAT
This sequence comes from Okeania sp. SIO3I5, assembly GCF_010672085.1. Taxonomy (GTDB): domain Bacteria; phylum Cyanobacteriota; class Cyanobacteriia; order Cyanobacteriales; family Microcoleaceae; genus Trichodesmium. The sequence continues at coordinate 1,126 of NZ_JAAHHT010000217.1, read as the reverse complement.
CGAAAAGGAGCTACGAACTATATTTAATCGCTCGGATAAAGTCAGATTAATTATCCAATCTGAAGATATTTTAATGCAGCGAATTCCCTGGCACTTATGGGATTTTTTCTCTGATTATCAGTTTGCGGAAACTGCCATAGGTTTGCCAGAAGCTAACCGAGTCGAAAAGCTAAATATTGCCAGGGAAAAAATCCGCATCTTAGCAATTTTTGGAGATGACAAAGGAATCAATGTTGAGGCAGATAAACAATATTTGTCTAGTCTCTCTAGCGAAGCAGAAATTGTCTCTTTAGTTAAACCAAGTCGCCAAGAATTAGATCAAAAATTATGGGATGAAACAGGTTGGGATATTCTTTGTTTTTCTGGTCATAGTAAAAGTAAAGCTGATGGAAGTACGGGATATTTTGATTTAGGAAATGAAACAAAAATGACAGTTGAGGAATTAGAAAATTCCCTAGGAAAAACTATTAGGAAAGGTCTACAATTAGCAATTTTCAATTCTTGCGATGGATTAGGTTTAGCTCGACAACTTGCTAAGTTACATATTCCGGCAATTATTGTTATGCGAGAAGAAGTTCCCGATGTAGTTGCCCAACAATTTTTCCAGAATTTTCTGGAATTATTTGCTAGTGGTAAATCTTTATATATTTCTATGCGAGAAGCGAGGGAAAAATTACAAATAATGGAAGATAAATTTCCTGGTGCGAGTTGGTTGCCAGTTATTTGTCAAAATTCCGCAGAACTACCTCCTTTATTTCAGTTATCAGTTAACGGTTATCAGTTATCAGCTAGTAGTTCCCCCCTTACAAAGGGGGGTTAGGGGGGATATATTTTCAGTTATCAGTTAACAGTTATCAGTTATTAGTTATCAGTTAACAGTTATTAGTTATCAGTTGTTAGTTAATAGTTATTAGTGATCAGGAGTAAATCTAATCCCACAGTTATGAGCCACATTGAAAATCCCCCTAAATCCCCCTTGGGAAGGGGGACTTTGAAACATCAGTTAACTACATAAATAAATTTTCTAATAACTTTTTAGGAGCAAATAATTATGCTCAAGCATTCATCAAGAAAACGAATAAAAAACTATCCCAATAATTCCCCCCTTTCTAAGGGGGGTTAGGGG
>NZ_JAAHHT010000216.1 GCF_010672085.1 Okeania sp. SIO3I5 | reverse complement strand
TTTTATAGATATCCGCAGGCAAAGTTTCATCGTGATATTCCTTTGCTCGATCTGGATCTAAAGATAACTCAAATTGACGGTTCCAATCAAAATTATAACGAGCAGCAGAAAGTTCATCATCCCGATCCCTCGCTCCCGGACGACGACGAGCAATATCCGCAGCATGGGCAGCAATTTTATAAGCAATTAACCCATTGCGCACATCCTCAGCATCAGGTAAACCTAAATGTTCTTTCGGAGTAACGTAACACAACATCGCCGTACCGTACCAACCTGCCATTGCAGCGCCAATAGCAGAAGTAATATGATCGTAACCAGGAGCAATATCTGTTACTAAGGGACCCAAAACATAGAAAGGCGCTTCTGAACACTCTTCCATTTGTTTTTTCACATTAAATTCAATTTGATCCATTGGTACATGACCAGGACCTTCTACCATAACTTGAACATCATGTTCCCAAGCACGACGAGTTAACTGACCTAATGTTTTTAATTCTGCTAACTGCGCTTCGTCAGTAGCATCGTGAGTACAACCTGGTCGCAAAGAATCTCCTAAACTAAAGGAAACGTCGTATTTTTTAAAGATTTCGATGATCTCGTCAAAATGCGTATAAAGAGGATTTTGCTTGTGGTGATGGAGCATCCACTTAGCAATTATTCCACCGCCACGGGAAACTATTCCAGTGATCCGACTTCTAACCAAAGGTAGATGCTCGATTAAAATTCCAGCGTGAATAGTTTGATAATCTACCCCTTGTTGAGCGTGCTTTTCGATAACATGAAGAAAGTCATCAGCAGTCAAATTTTCAATTCTGCCATGAACGCTTTCTACTGCTTGGTAAACTGGAACCGTACCTATCGGAACTGGTGAAGCGTTAATAATGGCAGTTCTAATTTCATCCAAATTTCCCCCACCTGTAGATAAGTCCATAACGGTATCTGCACCGTATTTAATAGACAGTCTTAGTTTATCAACTTCCTTCTCAATGTCAGAAGTATTAGGAGAGGCACCAATATTAGCATTAACCTTGCACCGAGAAGCAATGCCAATACACATCGGTTCGAGATTGGTGTGGTTAATATTAGCAGGGATAATCATCCGTCCCTTTGCTACTTCTTCGCGGATTAACTCAGCAGGGAGATTTTCTCGTTGGGCCACAAAGTCCATTTCTTCAGTGATGATTCCCTGACGAGCATAGTGCATTTGAGAGACATTTTTGTGTCCACTACGCTTGGCGATCCATTCTGTCCGCATATTTTTTCCCTTTAATAAACAGCTTCCCTCCGCTGGTATTAACCAGTCTCAGGTTCTAAGGGTATTTCTCAGCCTGAATATTCTAGGCACCCCTAGCTTATTGAAGTCAGAAGTCAGAAGTCAGAAGTCAGAAGTAATCTCTGATGCTCGTTTTAGCTATGTCCTAACTTTTGCCTCGACTCTATAAACTTTTACTATAGCACTTTTTTTGGATCGATGAAAGGTAAAAATTTAGGTTGGGTTTCCCTCCGTTCAACCTAACAAAACCTTACTATTGTTGGGTTACCCTTACGGGAAGCAGGCTACGGGGTTCCTCAACGCAACCTACGCCTACTACGCCTACTGGACTTTTTTTGAGAGCTGAGAGGTTCAAAACCTCAAAGTTCTCGCTTTAAATCTTAAACTGTTGGGTTTCGTTCCTCAAACCAACCTACGCTTACTGGACTTTTTTTTGAGAGCTGAGAGGTTCAAAACCTCAAAGTTCTCGCTTTAAATCTTAAACTGTTGGGTTTTGTTCCTCAACCCAACCTACGCTTACTGGACTTTTTTTGAGAGCTGAGAGGTCCAAAACCTCAAAGTTCTCGCTTTAAACCTCAACCGAGAGGTTCAAAACCTCAAATTTCTCACTTGAAACCTTAACCGAGAGGTTCAAAACCTCAACATCCTCAAAAGATACCTAATGGATTCTATATAATACAGGACTTACGCAAAATACCAAATAATACACCACCCGTAGGGGCGAATGGCATTCGCCCATACTAAATACAGCGGTACTGTGTAAGTCCTGTAATAGAAAAAATTAGCTAGCCATTTTGTAGTAGACTGACACAGCTTAAATGTAGGTTGGGTAGAATGAAGTGTTAGCGGAGCTTCCCGGAGGGAAACCCAACACGCGCGTTATAATACCAAATCCGGTTATTGTAGTAGGTTTGGTAGGGTGCGTTTCACTGCGTGACATGAAAATGAAATGTAACGCACCATCTGTCCTAATCTATCCCAAACAGGAAAAAAATCGCAAAGGAGAAATTTCTATCATGGCACTTTCAAGATGGCTACAGACTTTGAGGAAATCCTTTCTGGTTTTGCCAGCAGTGGTAGCAGCAGTTGCGATGCTTGTTGTACTGATACAAATACCCAACGATCGCCCAAATAGTCCCCCGGTAATTGAGTTCATTGACTCACAGCAAGCTTTGGGGTATTCCAATAGCCGAGATGTGAGTTTAGCAGATGTGGATGGAGATGGTGACATTGATGCTTTTGTTGCTAATGGACATCAGCCTAACAAAGTTTGGTTAAATGACGGTAGTGGCTTCTTCACTGACTCACAGCAGGCTGTAGGGTATTCCAATAGCCGAGATATGGGTTTAGCAGATATGGATGGAGATGGTGACATTGATGCTTTTGTTGCTAATAAACATCAACCTAACAAAGTTTGGTTAAATGATGGTAGTGGCAAGTTTACTGACTCACAGCAAGCTTTGGGGAATTACGCTAGCACCGGTGTGAGTTTAGCAGATGTGGATGGAGATGGTGACATTGATGCTTTTGTTACTAATGTTGCTCGTCAGCCTAACAAAGTTTGGTTCAATAATGGTAGTGGCAAGTTTACTGACTCACAGCAAGCTTTGGGGAATTCCAGGAGCGTTGATGTAAGTTTAGCAGATGTGGATGGAGATGGTGATCTTGATGCTTTTGTTGCTAATGCTATTAACGATCCTAACAAAGTTTGGTTAAATGACGGTAGTGGCAATTTCACTGACTCACTGCAAGTTTTAGGTGATTCCTTTACCCAAGGTGTGAGTTTAGCAGATGTGGATGGAGATGGTGACATTGATGCTTTTGCTGCTAATCTTAATGAGTCTAACAAAGTTTGGTTAAATAATGGTAGTGGCTTCTTCACTGACTCACGGCAAACTTTGGGGAATCACGCTAGCATAGATGTGAGTTTAGCAGATGTGGATGGAGATGGTGATCTCGATGCTTTTATTGTTAATACTGTTGACGATCCTAACAAAGTTTGGTTAAATGACGGTAGTGGCAAATTTACTGACTCAGGGCAAGCTTTGGGGAATTCCCTTAGTTTTGGTGTGAGTTTAGCAGATGTGGATGGAGATGGCGATCTTGATGCTTTTGTTGCTAATGGTGACTTTCCTAACTTTCTTGCTGATGGTGGCGATCCTAACACAGTTTGGTTAAACAACCTCGATCCTAAACTGAATTGATGTTAAGGAATGAGAATTAAATAGACATCTCCGGAAATTAAAAATCAAATCAATTCTCATCCAGAAATTATCTATTCTTTCTTCCTGTTCCCTGTTCCCTGTTCCCTGTTCCCTCTTTTCCGGAGAGGTCTAATAAGATCCACAGTTTTTGCCTAGGAGTATTGCACTGAAATGCTTCTTTGCAAGAAATCTGGAAGTTAATAAATCCTCATTCCTAACTAGCTATAAGCTTTCGCGAGCTAACAGATTTCGCAGTTTGTTAATTTGATGAGCTGATGAGCGTCTTCGCCTGTCGCTAACAGTCTAGCGACAGCTATTTCCCTACTACACTACTGGGTATTTGTAATAGAGTGTAGAAGCAATAGTTTGGTATGTAATAATCCTATTTTGAACAACAAAGCTGTTGCTGCCAAAATAACTGCTATCACGTGTAGGTGTAAAATTCCAAGTAATGTAGACAACTTCTCCTTCAATTACTTCGGGATCGATTATATTATTGCCATCACTAAATAATTTAAAAAGATTGTCAAAAACAGTTCGTACATCTTGAATACCCTTTTTAACTGTATTGTTGAGAATCAAGATAGAATCTTCTGAATAGTCACTCATAATGGCATCTAGGTCATTTGCATCCCACGTCTCAATATGGTGTTTTCATACTTCTCTAGTTTCATCTACTGTACTCATAATAAAACTCCTGTAAAGAAAATTTGGTTTTATGATAACAGGACTTACGCAGAACGTCCGTATCTAGTAAGGGCGAATGCCATTCGCCCCTACATATGGCGTATAATTCCATATTTTGCGTAAGTCCTGATAATTAAAATTATGTAGGGACGTTGCATCCAATGTCCCTACAGTTGTCTACAGAAATGAAAATTGCGCTCAACAAGAAACCAGCTTTATTGCACTGCTGGATAGTTTGTCAAACCAGGAAATTTCATTGATAAACCAGGTTTACGACTTCTTAAGCAAAACCTTAGACATAATTTAACGTGATGGTAATCGACGACATATTATCGAACACCTTAATGAAACTGATGTTGATATCCGCGTTGTAATACCATGCGTTATTAGGAGAACCCCACAGAAAATTACTATCACCAACAATCTGCTGCGGTGTACCGCCCATGGTAACACTCTGCAACGGACCGTGATCTCCTTTTGCTTCCCCAGGATCGTGCAATATTGCCACGAACAAAAAGTCCTCCATAGGTGTATATCCATCATGCTCGCGCTTGATTTCAATCACCCTGTTCTTCTGCGCAGCGTACTTGTTAGTAATCAAAGTCTGGCGATATTCATCGTTCGCCTTGGGAGCGTCCACTTGTGATTCCGGAGCAGAAGAACGACTCTCCCCATCATCCAAGTACATCCGATATTCCCCTCCCTTACGCTGCACATCTGGATAGATATTCAGAGTAATAGGATTCTTCTCTCCCTTCTTGTTACGCTCTCCCACATATTGTTCCACTTCAATTGTAGGAATAATCGCTGCTTTCCGAATGTAGATCGGAACAATAAAGTTAATGTGCTGACCAGAAGTATTGATATTCGCATTAAACTCCCGTATCGTCGATCCCCCTTCTGCAGCACCATTCAGAGGCATACTGTTGTTCACGAAATTATACCAGTAGCTACCCTTGGGCAGATAAATATCCCGCTTGCCACCATTACTTTGACTCTGAGGGCGCAATATTGGAGCAACTAGAAAATCCTTCCGAACGAAGAATTCGTTGTTAAGGAATTCGTCTTTATCGTTGTAGAGAGATTTATCTTGGGGATCGTTGAGGAACAACGGACGACAGATAGGCAAACCATCCACAGTGTTCTCAAACAATGCGTCATAGAACAACTGCATCAGACGGTAGCGCAATTCAATGTAATGCTTACAAATCTGCGGCACCATCCGGTACAATTCTTGAGGTTCTGGAATTGGTTGACCCCATGTCTCAAACCATTTCACATACTGGAATACCTCTTGGAACTCTTTGCGTCCTTTGCGAACGTAGTGGTTCCGGAACCAGGGTAAGAAAGCGCCTGCAGCAGTCCAGCGAATCACCAGTTCTGGACTTGCCCACTTCTGCTGATCGTCAGCCGCTGACTGTTCAAAGCCACCGATATCTTGCCCTGTGACTGCTAAAGCATTCATGCCAAGAGACAGAACTTGAGAAATATTCATCTGGAGGAAATCCCAGTCAGAAGAGTTATCTCCCGTCCATAAACCAGCAAATATGTGAGAACCAACAAAACTTCCTCGTCCAATAGACATCTCCAAAAATAAAAATTAAAATCAATTCTTATCCATAAATTATCAATTTTTCTTCCCTGTTCCCTGTTCCCTGTTCCCTGTTCCCTCTTTTCTGGAGATGTCTAATGATAAAGTTGCGTTTGTTTTCACGCCACTTCAGATCGTCCGATAGTTGGTACAGGTTATTAAGTCCGTTGTAGGTTCCTTTGTGGAGATTGTACGAGTACAGATTCCAAACTTTGATGGCTGGGGTTTGTTTTACTTGTGAGGGTTCAGAATCATCGGTTACATATAACTGGAAAGGAAAGCCTTTCATATCCCCACGGAAGTCTCGGATAGCTGGTGTAGTCATATCCTGCCAGACAAATTCTAGCCCCTGCTCGTAGAGGTACTTATATTGCTTGCCCCACCATTCGCGGACTTCAGCACGACCTAAATCTGAATAATGACCTGGACTTCCCAATTCGTTACCAGCGCCATCGTTCCCGTAGTAAACTTCGCCAATGTAAGCGTTGCCACTATTGAAACCTTCCGGTTCTGACCCCTGGTAATGTTTGGAACGGAATTCGTTACCACCACCATAGATTTGGTATTCTTTGCTTTCGGGATTGTTCGGATCGAACCGCTTATCTAGAACAAAGTAACCGTTGTCTAGTCCCTCGCGGTAGGTTGGGTAGTAGTTTGGATTTGGGTTAAATTCATCTTGGTTGCTAATCACCGGAGTAATGTTTGTACTGCACTTAACACCTCGATCTCGCAAGTAAGTGAACATTTCCGCTGTCTAAGGTTCATCATCAGTCTATGTCCTAACCAATTCTTTCTTAGCTATATGAGTTATAAAGATATGCTTGGTTAATCTATAGATAGCTGAATCACGCGATCGCTAGTTTAACTGCATCTTAGAACTGAATTCAAGTTTCTTAGGATTTATGCAAAGAAACCATATTTCTAGGATACATCGTCGTTTTTAACAGACATCTACGAAAAGCAGGGTTTTTGGGTTCGCCCGCCTAAATCCTGTTCTTATCATATTCAAAATCCAATTATTTTTTTGGACTATTTAATTGTTCGCTTTTAAGTCTTTTCACATCATTACTTTGTTTTGCACAAATTATTTTTTTCTTTATTTTTTCTTAATAAAAGACTTTTTTGGCCTGTCCTGATTATTTTTTAAATTTCCTGGACGGACATAGTAATCAGATTGGGAACAGAGCGATCGCATCAATAAATTATTAAAATACCAAGTCAGTTGTATAATTTAAGCTTATAAATAATAATTGGCACTTTATCATTAAGTAAGCTTCCAATAGACATCTCTAAACAAGAGGGAATAGGGAGTAGAGGTCAGGGATAAATAATTGATGATTTCTGTAGGATGATTGATTTTATTTTTGATTATTAGAGATGTCTAATTATTGAGGTTAATCTAACCAGTTACTATTACAAATAGCATCTCCATTTGGAGATTCAAAATATGCTAAACATTCTAATTCTTGAATTTTGTCATCTTTACTGCGGTTATCTACTTTCAAATAATTTACTTCCTCTTGAAGTTGTTGAATTTTGCTTTGATAATTTTGAGACAACTCGCGCATATTTTTAATTGCATGAATTTGGTCAAATATTAGACTTAGTGCTAATTTACAGTTTTCTTCCATATTGTCTAACATTTTTTCCATTGTTATTTCAGATAAGTTTTCAGGTTGGAATAGTTCAGCTTTGGGAGTATTGGAAGTAAACATTTTTTTCTCTCCAGTTTTATTGGATGTGAACTTTGACTATTCCAACTTACTGCCTTTATCTGTGGGGCAGATTGAAACTGTTTCTGTTTTTAAGTTTTGTTAAAATCTCTTGACTATTTTCCATTTTTAACAGGTACCCCGCCAAATTTATCAAAGGGAACTTTTTTTCCATCTATCCAGGTGAATCCCTTAAATTTATAACTAGCCTTAGCTGATAACTTGAAAACTTCTATCGTGGATTTATTAACTACAATTAATTTTGTTCTCACAGAAGAATCCACAATTGCTGCAAATTGACAGATAAAGAGAATCATTCCCCACCAAGAAAAACTGATTCTATGCCAACCAATATTTTTTTTTACCTTTTCTTGTTGAATAGAATTAAGTTGAGGATAAACCCCTGTACAATTGTCTGCGTGCTGAATCGTTTCAATTAATTGTTTAACACCATTTTTTATCGTTTTGAAGTTAATACCATAATGTTTTTCTAGGCAAATTTCAAAAGCACCTTCTATCTCTTCTTTTAAAACTGCTACAAATAAATCATAAGCAGAATTAAATGGATATGGTTTCAGAAAAATACTATTTGGGAAAAACTTATGAACTTGAGAACTTATTTTTTTGTTGGATAAAAGGTTACCAAATACAGAATGTAATTGCTTGAGATATTTTTCCACTACTTGAATAAGTTCCCATTGATCTTTGTATTGGTTTACAGTTAGCCAGATTAAATCATACTTATTTTGAACAATTTCTTTTTTATCTAAAGCTTCTGCAATTGGGTCTCCTTGCTGATATATAAACTTAGCCCTCCAACATTCAGCTATATACACTTGAGTATTTCTTACTTTTTGCCATTCCTCTTTTTGCTCTTCAGTCCAACATTTTTCTAACAAACTTTCACCAGGCAAACTTTCCATAACCCGAGCAATTTTTTCCAAAACTTCTCTTTCTTCTTGACTCATTTTCTTCTACCAATTCACTGTAAATATCTTACAAATAATTTCACGCTTAATTGTATAAAATAATCCGCTCAAATTCTTATTTGTATTTTTTAGCTAAAAATACACCAGATTTCATTATTTCATCTTGCTGAGGTAAACCTATCGCGGGCAAGATGCCCGCACTATAAACATTTCTGCATTTTTTAGCTAAAAATATCTAACTTCTAACTTCTGACCATTTTTTGAATTCAAAATTAACGCATTCAAAGTTCAAAAGTTTTGGTTATTTACTTTAATTTCAATAATGCTTTAGTTAAGGATTCAAGCCTCGTTCTTTAGAACGAAAAAATCAAAAATCTTTTCCTTATTTCAAGCCTCTGCCTAAAGTCAGAGGTTATAATTTTGAATTTTGAATTTTGAATTTTGAATTGATTTCTGACTTCAAAAATTTAGGCCCCAATTTACGGTAGTCTAGAAAGAATGACCAAATTTATTAATTTCAATAGAAAAAATGACAACATCTGCCTCTACTCGTACCGTTCGGATCGGTTCCCGCAAAAGCCAACTGGCCTTAGTTCAAACCTATTGGGTGCAAGAAGAACTCCAGAAACATTTCCCAGACATCACATTTGAAGTCCACACCATGTCTACTCAAGGGGACAAAATTCTAGATGTGCCCCTAGCAAAAATTGGAGATAAGGGACTCTTCACAAAGGAACTAGAATTAGGAATGCTGCAAAATGAAACTGACTTAGCAGTTCATTCCTTAAAAGACTTACCGACAAATTTACCAGAAGGTTTGATGTTGGGTTGCGTTACCGAACGGGAAAATCCGGCAGATGCTTTAGTTGTCCATGAAAAGTTCAAGGATAAACAACTTGAGACTTTGCCAGAAGGTGCTGTTATTGGTACGTCTTCCCTGAGACGCTTGGCACAACTCCGCCACCACTTACCCCACTTGGAATTTAAAGATGTTCGTGGTAATCTCAATACTAGACTGGCAAAATTGGATGCTGGCGAGTATGATGCCCTAATTCTGGCTTTTGCTGGTTTGCATAGATTAGAAATGAGCGATCGCATTCATCAAGTTATACCACCAGAAATTTCTCTTCATGCAGTCGGACAAGGTGCTTTAGGAATAGAATGTCGTGCCGAAGATAATTATATTCTCGATTTATTGAAGAGTCTGGAACATACTGTCACTGCTCATAGATGTTATGCGGAACGTGCTTTTTTGAGAGAGTTAGAAGGGGGTTGTCAAGTTCCGATTGGTGTTAATACGCAAATAGAAGGAGAACAACTCACTTTAACTGGTTTAGTTGCTAGTTTAGATGGCAAGAAATTGGTTAAGGATGTTGTTAGTGGTGCTGCTTCTGATGCCGAAAAAATAGGTCTTGAATTAGCGAAAAAATTGAGAGAACAAGGTGCCCAAGAAATTTTAGATGAAATTTTGGCAGAAATTGATCGTAGTTAATTTTTCGGTTATTAGTTATCAGGCGTAGGGTGGGTTAGGCGGCAATAATTATCAATTAAAACCAAAATATTAACTTGACGCCGTAACCCACCAAACATTTTTTAGAGTAGGTTTAACAGTTAGAATAAAACAGTAAAGCAAATGTTTTTAGGACTCAGTTAATATGAGAATTAAACAAATTTCTGTTGATGGCTTATTTGGAATTTTTAACCATGTAATTCCATTAAATAGGGAAGAGAGAATTACTATTATTCATGGTCCAAACGGCTTTGGAAAAACAGCAATTTTGACAATTTTAAATGATTTCTTTAATTCTGAATACTCAAAGTTTCAAAATATACCATTTAAAAAATTTCAGGTTGAATTAGATAATGGTGAAGTTATGGTTGTTTCAAAACAAAAAAATGAACGGTTGAAGGAGTTGAAAAATTCTATTCATATTCGTTTAATTGAATCACAGCGGTTATTAAATTTTGTTCCTAATAGAATACATCGTGGAACTAATCCAATAGAGTCTACTGTTTCAATCTATTCTAACGAACTTGCTAAACTTATGCAGGATAAAATTAAGGAATATGGGATAACATCTGAATCTCTTGATAGAACATTTCCATTAAGAGTTGTTAAACAGCAGCCATCGGCAGATGTAACAAACGAACAACTGCGTCAACAACTAGATGAGCTTGAGTCAACTCGTTCTAGTCTCATAGAAATAGGACTTCTAGATAAAGAAGAAAAAGACTCAGAATTTAAAATTCAGCCCCAGGATATAGACGAAAGCACTAAAAATGTTTTGTCAGTATATGTTGAGGATGTAGAAAAAAAGTTAAATGTATTTGCCGAGACTGCAAAAAAAATCCACCTGCTGAGGAAAATTATAAATAAAAAATTTGCTTATTCTTACAAGGAAATAAATTTTAGTAAAGAAAAGGGATTTGTATTTACAACACTCCATAACCAAGAACTTTTGCCTAGCGATCTTTCATCGGGCGAACAACATGAATTAGTTCTTTTATATGAATTGCTATTTAAAACTAAACCTAACTCATTAGTTTTAATTGATGAGCCTGAACTTTCTCTTCATGTAGCATGGCAGGTTGAATTTTTAAAGGACTTAAAAGAAATCACAGAACTTGCAAACATAGATGTTTTAATGGCTACTCACTCACCCGATATCATTCAGGAGCGTTGGGATTTAACAGTTGAATTGAGGGGGCTAGATAAGTGAGAGATTTACGTTCAGTTGACGCTGAGGCAAATGCAATTCGTTTACGGCGAAGTCTCCACAAAGGTACATTTTTGTTAGTAGAAGGTAGTTCAGACAAAACTTTTTATGAGCGTTTTGTTGAAAAATCAGAATGCGAATTAGTTGTTATTTCAGGGAAACCTTCTAGTAAACAGCGTGTTATTTCTGTTCTCAAAATATTAGAGGAATCAAACTTTCTGGGTATTCTGGCAATTGTTGATGCAGACTTCGATCGCCTCACTCCTCCAATAGATCAAAAAAGTGCCAACCTACTTTACACTGACAGCCACGATCTGGAGACAATGCTCATTAATTCTCCTGCTTTCGATAAAGTAATTTCTGAGTTTGGTTCCCAAGAAAAAATATCTCAATTTAAGAAAGATATAAAGCCAGATATCAGATTAGTAATACTTGAAAGTGCTGTTCCCATAGGTTACTTGCGTTGGATATCTCTTGGCGATGGACTAGATTTAACTTTCGAGGGTATTAAATTTAGCAAGTTCATTGATGAAGAAACTTTGAAGATAAATGAATTTGAATTTATTAGTGAAGTTAAGAAAAAATCTCAAAATTTTTCATTAAAAGACGAAGATTTGCAACAGCAACTGATTGATAAAAGAGATGGCGATCGCGATCCTTGGCAAATTTGTTGTGGCCACGATCTAGTAGAAATTTTATCCTTTGGTTTACGAAAAACTATTGGCTCTAACAAAGCTAATGATATTGAACCTAATAGTCTTGAGCGTAACCTGCGTCTTGCTTATGAAGCAGTTTATTTTCAGGGTACGCAACTCTACTCCGATATTCGCACATGGGAAAGAAATAATAAACTGTTCAGAGTTTTGCCGAGTGAGACTTGATATAGCGCTATGCAGATAGGAAAGCCGTCGGATTAGCAACTTACATACAAAGGGAGATAGCAGCCCTATCTTGTTGGGATGGATTGAAAGCTGAATAATTTTTTTTGTCTTTAAGAATGAATATTCATTCTTAAACATTTATTTTGAGGAAACAAAAATGGGCTAGAAAACACTTCTTATTACTGGAGTATCATCGGAACAAAGGGAGATAGCAGCCCTATTTTGTTGGGATGGATTGAAAGTTGAATAATTTTTTTTGTCTTTAAGAATGAATATTCATTCTAAAACATTTATTGGGAAGAATGATTAGTTAATTATGATAATATAGGACTTACACAGTACAAAGTATTGTGGAATGGGCATCTTGCCCGTTCCCGTTCCTGATATTTTCGGGTTGCCAGGATACCCTTACCGCTTATATTCATCCCGCCTCTCATATCAAATCCGGTAGTATCGGTAGAATTCAATACTGTAGGGGTTTGGTCTCCAAACCCTCCACCAACTAGGAGTTTTAACCAATACTGATGGTAGAATTATATGACTCCGATTTCTCGGGAACCGTAGCCAGCGGATTTGATATCAGCAATGCCGAAAATAAAAACACTATATTCAAAAATAAGGAGATAATTATGGGTAATACTGCATTAGTAACAGGTGCATCAAGTGGCATAGGAGCTGAAATCGCTAGACTCCATGCAGCCAAAGGGGGATACCTAGTATTAGTTGCTCGTCGTGAAAGCGCTCTTAACGAATTGAAATCAGAATTAGAGAATGCTTATGGCATAAAAGCAACTGTCATTGTCGCTGACTTAGAGCAACCTAATTCTGCTGAAAATATATTTTCAGCAACTGAAGCAGCAGGGATACAAATAGATATCCTGATTAATAATGCTGGTTTTGGCGGTTACGGGAAATTCCATGAACGCGATCTTGCAAAAGATCAAGCAATGATGCAGGTGAATATGGTTTCTCTGGTTAACCTGACTCATCTGTACTTGCAAGGGATGGTTAGCCGAAATTCTGGAAAAATTTTGCACGTCGCATCAACTGCTGGCTTTCTTCCTGGTCCGCTACAAGCAGTTTATTTTGCAACAAAAGCTTTCGTTGTTTCATTTTCTCAGGCTATTTCCCAAGAACTTTCTGATACAAATGTGACTTCAACTGTTCTTTGTCCTGGTGCAGTTGCTACTGGTTTTGTAGCAGCGGGAAATCTTGAAGGAAACTCAATGTGGGATAATGCAGCATCTGCGAAGTCTGTCGCCGAGTGTGGCTATAATGCTATGATGAAAGGTGATTTAGTTAAAATCAATGAGCGATCATTAAGTTTTATGGTTAATTGGGTAATGCCTTTTCTACCGAGAAAAACAGTATTGAAAATGTCGCAAAAGACTATGGAAAAGAGTTAACTAGAGGAAAAAAAATTGTGAAGCCTTAAGTGAGTGTCCGTACTTAGGGCTTCGGTGTATCACTGAATTACACACACCATAGGATTTAATCAGAGATTTTTGATAAGGTAAAGCTAATGTTTGTAGAACTCAGTCTCCCTAAAATTCTCATCAATTTTCCTCAAATAATGTAGTTATCTTTGGAAAGCTTGCCATCTGGATAGGACAGATTGGCTTGGAACAAGCCTCTTTGTCTCGCATAAAATTGATTTTATGAATAAACATGGGGTGAACAAATAGATTACTATTTTTGTTAGGGTTTAATCTATCATCTTGATTTGGCTCAAATTGAGTAAGATTATATATTTCCAACAGTGGGCTTTCTATGCTCTTTTCAACTCCAATAATTCCTAATTCAAAAAGCATACACTCTAGAAAACTGCTATCCTCCCTATAAATTTTATATTTATCCGTATTAGAAATCTTCTCATATACATCAGCCTTAATGGTTGCTATGCGAAACGACATTGCCAACTCTCGAAGATACTCCCTACAAAACTCTTCAGCATTTGGATAAGTATCTTTGAATGCAGAGAACACTTCTTTACACAACTGTTCCTCAAAATTCTTAACACCTAATCGTATCTTTTCACTAGGAATAGGTTTGTTTGGGAAAATACCTGATGCTTGTTTTACAATTGAATTACACAACTGAATAGATTGTCTAGGAGTAAGCTGTGTATGCCGGAGTATATAAAAGACGACTGGTTCATTGATTCCAAAAGCTTCATTAAAAACCTTCGCGGAGAAATATCGATTCCAAAAACATAGAGCCTGATCTAAATTGTCAAATTCCGATAGATCACTGCGATCTATTAGCCCCTCCTTATACAATCCAAACCCTAGTCTCTTACATAGCATTATCAATAACTCTTTAGCCGTCCATCGAAGAACTATAATCCGTTGACTGATTTTTCCCCAATTGACGGAATACTTCTCAAGTTGTGTATAATTTTCAGATGGGAGGAAGCATTTCACAACAATATTATTTGTATCTCCAAAATCGACTGCAGAGAGAAGAAGAGCTGCAAAAATATTACGTTGATGCTGTGTTTTAAATAAATAGTGCTCTAGGTTGTCAATCAAAATAACTAATTTTTTATCGTTTAGAAATGCTATTGCTTCTTCCTTGGCTTTTTCAAAAGTCGATCCATCTCTTTTCACAAATGCTGTAATCAGCCCAGCAGTCACTGAAACTGTTATGCTCTTTGAGTTTAAATTTGCTTTAGCCCATTCCTGAACACCACCTAAAAATCCTTTATCAGAGGGACTTGCATGATTTAAAAAACTTTTTACACTTTTAAGGTTGGGATTATTTTTCAATATTTCAGCAAATATTAGCAACCAATAGAAATATTTACATTCATCTAAGTATGATTCTATAGGTACATTCTCTGACTCCGAAACAGGAATAGAATTTTTAATCCAATTTATTAGTTCATGCTTCTGGCAACGAACCTTAAAGTGATACTCGTTTCCTAAACATATTCGCTTTATTAGAGCTGATTTACCACTCCCCTTACGTCCCATAATAATTCGATATATAGGGTCTATTGCTTCTGAAAAAGCTTGACATTCAGTATACACATAACGAAGAGCTCCTTTTAATGATTCTGTGGACAATGCATTCCCAAAGGGTAAATCCCACTTCAATTGAAGTAATTCATTTCTGTCATCTGGCAAAGGTTCTGGCAAATTTATTGTGTCCATTATGTTAACTCCACATTGATTCTCTTGAGCTAATTATTATGACTTAAATTTGGCAGAAACTTCCTATTATGTAGCGAAAAAAAAGGTGAAGCCCCAAGGTCTGTCCTTTCTTGGGGCTTCGGTGAGTCACTGAATTGTACACGCGATCGCTTTTAATTCTCGGTTTTAGTCTGTTATCATTGTGCTTTCCCAGTTAAGCTATCCCCGCATATAATTTGGAGCAGGGAACCGGATACGAGCCGGTATCTCAATAAGATTTTTCCTCGAAAGTTGTTCTCGCGACAGTGATGAATATTAAGCTTGGAGTAATAGCTTTATCTTGAGGTTGTACAAAATATCGCCTCTTCCCATTGGGCTACTTCGTTAATCAAACGAAGGTCAGAATTGAACTGACGCTATAATACTTGTACGGTTTAAATTAAAGTTTGAGATTGAATTTGTACTCCTATTTAATAATAACTCAAACTATAAATTTTGACAACTAATTATTGAAATAAATATTGAAAAATCCGCTCCCCAACTCTCTGCTCTTGTACTTCAGAATTATTAGCTTCCTCACGAGCAAATTTAACAGCTTGAGACAGCTTTTCTAATTTTTCCAACATTTCATTAAGCCGACGTGCAGGCAACGCGCCAGAAAATTTGACTGTGCGCCAATACCCAATAGTCACATCTTCATAATATACCTCTACTTGGGCAGGGTGATGTTCCGTCGCTTCTGCCTTAACATGGTTGCGGGGAGTTTTGAAAGTCCGCAGTGTTTGAACTGGTTCTGTTGCCCAACAGTCGGAAGACTCGTCAAACGTCCAAGTATCGGCAGCATCCAACACAGGCAACTTTTTGATAAAAGCGCGTAAGTCTGTCAACTGCTTTTCTAGGAATAGTAGATAACTAACTGGAGCTTGAGTCAACAAAGTTTGACCATCCACAACCACATCAGCGCGGGCCGTACAGTTTGTCCAATCTTTAGTTGCTGTGACATCCAACAACTTAGTTAATACCTCGGCAGTGTTGCGGATAATTTCTTCTGCTTTTACCTCCACCTTTTTCGACTCTGGGGGAAGTTGTTCTCCCTCCTCATCTTTAGGGCGATAGGTTCGAGAAATACCCGAAAGTAAAGCAGGTTTCTGCAAAGCTTTTTGAGCTTCCGCTAGTTCCTGCACTGACCGACTTTTGATTCCTTTTTCAATTGCGATGATTTGATTTAGTCGTGCCATCTGGATATATTGTCCATTTATTCAATTGTTTTTTGTATTATTTGTATTATAGTGTAATTGTGCTCAACTGTCTACCGGGACTTAAACAAAATCAACCAAAAAAATAGGCTCAAATATAGACAGGTAAAGGCTTTTACGTCAAAAAGGCATAAATCTTGAATTACCAACGGTTCTAGCCATTTTTAGGGCATCGACGTAATTC
>NZ_JAAHHT010000215.1 GCF_010672085.1 Okeania sp. SIO3I5 | reverse complement strand
AAGAAATTAGGCTCATGTGACTATCCAAACTTAAAAACTACTTGAAATTAACTATAGCAACATAATTAATAATTAATAGACATCTCCAGAAAAGAGTGAGGAGGGAGCAGGGAGAAAGAATTGATTATTTCTGTGGGATAATTGATTTAATTTTTTTTATTATTGGAGATATCTAATAATTAAATAATTCACCTTTAAAACCTCCCCAATAAAGGGGAAAAATAAAATTTGTCCCTTAAGCATCAATCCTCTCTCTTAGAGCTAATTTATCAAGTTTATCAAGTAAATATTAAAGCACTGAATCATTTGCTATACTTAGGTTTTAGGAGTTATTGTCAAGTAACCCCTAATTGCTAAAAGCTAGGTAATATAAGACTTTTAGCGAAGTTTACAAATCAGCTCTAAAAGGGAGAGGTAATTATTAATTATTTATTGAAGCATACTTATCAACAAATCCTTGTAAGCCAGAATTATAACCTTGTCCTACAGCTTGAAATCTCCAGTCATTATCTTTACGATAAAGTCTGCCAAATTCCAGAGCTGTTTCCCTAGAAAAATCTTCTTCTAATTCATATTTAGTTACTTCTTCTCCAGTGCTAATATCGTAGATTCTGATAAAAGAATTTTTGACTTGTCCAAAGTTTTGTCTTCTAGCATCTGCTTCATGGATAGTCACTACAAATAGTATTTCTTGAATAGCTTCATCTACTTTTGTTAAATCTATTTGTATTAGTTCATCATCTCCGGAACCTTCACCAGTTCTACTATCTCCTGAATGTTTAACAGAACCATCTGGTGATGTCAGGTTATTGTAAAAAACAAAGTATTTTTCTGTAGGAATTTTGCCATTAGTTCCTAACATAAATACAGAAGCATCTAAGTCAAATGCAGAACCTGTATCTGTAGTATTTACATCCCATCCTAACCCAATACCAGCTTTGGTTAAATTAGGAGATTCTTTGGAAAGATTTACTCTTTCACCTTTACTGAGATTAATAGACATAATTTACCTCTTTTCAGTTATCAGTTATCAGTTATCAGTAACCAAAAGTAATAGACAATTTTCAATTCTGTTCTAGTCGCTTCAGACGTAGTTTTCAGTAATTAACAATTATAGCATTTACGATCCCCCTAAATCCCCCTTAAAAAGGGGGACTTTTTGTTGCCTCCCCCCTTTTTAAGCGGGGCAGGGGGGATCTAAAACTATATCTCACCAATTTGATAAACGCTATAACAATTAACAATTAACAATTAATAATTACCTCTGCCTAAAAAGGAGAGGCTTTTAATCTGAATTATTTAATTCAGGACTTACGCAAAGAAACCCGGTTTCTACGGTAAATCATTGTTTTTGACAATAAACATCTACGAGAAACCGGGTTTCTGGGTTCGCATGGCTTTAGTCCTATAATTAATAATTATTCGGTAAATTTTTTCACCTACCGACTTAGAGATAGTTTTAATTATCAATTATCCATTATCAATTATCCATTATTTTTTCTCCTTTATTAACAAACTGTAAAGTAAAAGCTTCTTGATAGTTAGTATCTGACTTAATTACTCCTGCCTCCACTACACTATCAAAGAATGATTTCCAGCGATCGTCTGTCATAGAACCAATACCTTTTGTAACAGCATCCCCAGAAATAATAATGCCATATTCTTTCATTTTTTCTAAACTATAAGCTAATAAATCATCTTTCATTTCAGGATTATCTTTTTTAATTAATTGATTTCCTGGTTCAGGATTTTCTAAATAACTATACCAACCTTTGATAGAAGCATCGACAAATCTCTGGACTAAATCGGGATTTTTTTCTACCATTTCTTTTGTTGTTTCTATAGTAGTAGAATAAGGTTGATAACCAGCATCTGCTAATAACATAACTACAGGTTTAAAGCCTCCTTTTTGCTTAATTATGAAAGGTTCAGATGTCAAATAACCTTGCTGAATTACATTTTCATCTACTAAAAATGGAGCCACACTAAAATTATAAGGACGTTTCTGATTATCTGTATAATCAAACTTACTTTTCAGAAATTGCCAATAGCCTTTTTCAGATAAAGATGAGATGTAAATTGGCTTGCCTTTTAGTTGTTCTAAAGAGTCATTTCCTACCCCTGGATGAGCAATTAATACTTGGGGATCTTTTTGGAAAATAGCTGCAACTGTAATAGTAGGAATTCCTGCTTCAACAGAACTAATTGCCTCGATACCAAATCCCATATAAAAGTCTATTGCACCTCCTACTAATAGTTGAGTTCCATTTACTTGAGCATTTCCCATTCTAATAGTAACATCTAAACCATAATCTTCATAAATTCCTGTAGCGATCGCTTGATAAAAACCTCCATGTTCGGCTTGAGCATACCAATTAGTTCCATAAGTAACTTTGTCAAGATTTTTGCCATTTTTAACAGTTGAATTAGAGTTATTAGCATTAGTACAACTTGTTAATATACTGGTGCTAATAGCTAGAGAACTATACTGGATAAATTGACGGCGATTAATAGAATTCATCTTTTGCAGTTATCAGTTTTTTCAGTTATCAGTAGCCGATCGCTTTTTCAATTATCAGTTATCAGTAGCTGATAGTTGATGGCTGAATACTTACGACTAATATTCATTTTAATACTAATCTAAGTAGTCATAATTAT
Source organism: Okeania sp. SIO3I5 (assembly GCF_010672085.1). GTDB lineage: Bacteria > Cyanobacteriota > Cyanobacteriia > Cyanobacteriales > Microcoleaceae > Trichodesmium. Next base: position 13,913 of record NZ_JAAHHT010000215.1, on the reverse strand, counting down.
CTTACTATATAAATGCTCATCTAATTATAGAACACTATGGCATACTGGCGATAATTATGTAATAGAAATTCACATTATTTTAGAAATGTTAAATCTGCTTTAAGTTATCTAAAATTCCTTAGTATCATTATCAAAAATTATAGAAACCGGGTTTGTATTAAATGCACCACTATACTAATATCTACCTCTCATAAACCCGGTTTCTTAATGTAGGGGCAATTGGCGAATTGCCCCTACGAAGCAAGCAGATTTAATGTTATTTTTTGTTGAATTATGCTATACTTATTTTCATCAAAATAAATAATATAATTATTATTGCAAAGTTAAGAAAAAATGGCAAAACATAAACTTATGGTATTGACATCTCATCCAAATACTTCAGGGAAAAAAACAATTCCTGTGCAGTGGGGAACGAGCGCCTATTCCTGATGATTTGGTGCCGAAAGATGCGCAGGTGGAAATTGCAGCGAAGAAAGCGGCGGGTTATTATATTGATGGGATGGTGCCGGATGAGAATGTTTTGTCAGAGATTAAGGGAAGGGAGTTGTCTTGAAAAAGCGATCGGCACTCAGCACTCAGCAAGATTATTTTTTAACGTTTAGAAGAGGATTTTAACCTAATATTTGATTATGTCTATGGATACAATTAACAATTTAATTACTGAAGGAAATATTCTGGATAGTTTGGAGTTAATGAGGAGGGATGCTGATGCTTTGATGGAGGAGGATAAGTTTGCAGAAGCATTGGATTTATGGGAAAAAATTCTGGAGTTTGAGTTTGATATTGTGATGAGTTTTGTTGGTTGCGGTATTGGTTTTCTGGCAGTGGGGGAAGTAGATGTTTCTTTGTGTATTTTGGAAAAAATTGTATGGTTTAAATCTGATTTGATTAATAGCATTTGTGGTTATGCTAATGGTTTGACAAAATTAAATAGAGCGGAGGAAGCATTACCTTTCGCTGAATATATTTTAGGGTTTGAATCTGATAATGTTGGAGCGATTATTTGTTATTGTAATGCTTTAGTGAAGTTGGATAAAATTGAAGATTCTTTACCTTGGTTTGAAAAGGCAACACAATTAGAACCGAATAATGTTAAAGCTATCAATAAATATGGCAATGCTTTAAGAAATTCAGGCAAGATAGAAAAATCCTTACCTCTATTTGAAAAAGCTCTACAAATAGAACCTGATAATGCTAAAACTATTACTAGCTATGCTAGTGCTTTAATCAAGTTAGAAAGAGTAGAAGAATCATTTCCTTTATTTGAACAAGTAATGCAATTAGAACCTAATAATGTTATAAATATTTGTAGTTATGCTAACGCTTTAATCAAGTTAGAAAGAGTAGATGAGTCTTTACATTTATTTGAAAAAGCTCTACAAATTGAACCTAATAGTGCTAAAACTCTTACTAACTATGCTAGTGCTTTAATCAAATTAGAAAGAGTAGAAGAAACGTTACCTTTATTTGAAAAAGCTCTACAATTAGAACTTAATAGTGCTAAAACTCTTACTAACTATGCTAGTGCTTTAATCAAATTAGAAAGAGTGGAAGAATCATTTCCTTTATTTGAAAAAGCTCTACAACTAAAACCTGATAATGTTTTAACTATTAATAACTATGCTAATGCTTTAATGAAATTAGAAAGAGTAGAAGAAACCTTGCCTTTATTTGATAAAGCTCTACTACTCGAACCTGATAATGTTTTAACTATTTATGGTTATGTTAATGCTTTAATCAAATTAGAAAGAGTAGAAGAAACCTTGCCTTTATTTGATAAAGCTCTACTACTCGAACCTGATAATGTTATAACTATTACTAATTATGCTACTGCTTTAATCAAATTAGAAAGATTAGAAGAGTCCCTACCTTGGTTTGAAAAAGCTCTTAAACTAGAAGCTAATGACGTAGTAGCTATTAATAGCTACAGTAGTGCCTTAATAAAAGTCGGCAAAGTTGAAGAGTCTTTACCCTATTTTGAAAAATCTCTACAGATTAAACCCAATAGTGCTGAAACTATTGCTTGTTATGCTAGTGCCTTAATGAAGCTAGAAAGAGTAGAGGGAGCATTACCTTTATTTGAAAAAGCTCTACAACATGAACCTGAGAATGTTTTAACTATTACTAACTACACTAATGCTTTAATCAAATTAGAAAGAATAGAAGATTCCCTACCTTGGTTTGAAAAAGCTCTACAACTCGAACCTGATGATGCTATAACTATTCGTAGTTATTCTAATGCTTTAATGAAACTAGAAAAAGCAGAAGAAACGTTGCCTTTATTTGAAAAAGCTCTACTACTGGAACCTGATAATTTTATAACTATTCGTAGTTATGCTAATGCTTTAATCAAAGTTGGCAAAAATGCTTTAATGAAACTAGGTAAATTTGAGGAGTATTGTCAGGTTTTTGAGAAATTATTAGAGATAAAAGATGATAACTATTTACGATACAAATATGCAGCAGCACTAGAAGAATTAGGTCAATATAAACAAGCAATTGAACAACTAGAAAAAATCAACTTAACTGATTTATTGCAATACCATGCCAATGTAATTCGACTAACATTAGGAAGAGTATATTACTCCATTAAACAACCAGACAAAGGTAATCAATATTTTCAAGAAGCAATTGACAATTCTGATGATCAAGAAAGAAGTTTGCTCTACGGTGCTAGAAGTATTTTAGCTAACAATCCCTATAATCAAACTGCTGTAGAAATGCTAGACGAAATTGCTCAAGATTCCCCTCGTTATGCTGATGCTTTAAAAATGCTGAATTTTAACTTAGACTCAGAAGAATATTACAACAGAATTGACTCCCAAACTAAGTTAAAAGATACGCAAATGCTTAACGGAGCAATGTATCATCAAATTGGCAACGAAATTGCTATTTTAAAAAGCATTGCTTACTACATTTTAAGAAGTTACAAAGATGAAGATTCCACTGTCAGTCAAATTATTGAAAAATTGGAAACCTTAGTGGAGCAAATTTCCGAACGCAGAGAAAAGCAACAAGATGAAATAGAAAAAATCCCTGAAGATAAATATCAAGAAATCCTATCTGTTATTTCTAAAACCGCCCATGACATTTCCGACTTTGTAAATAATGAATTAGCAGTTATTGAGTTAGAAACTCGTTGGGCGATGCGTACAATTAACAGTGAATCTAAAAATTATCCCCAATTTCAAGAACTTTTAACTCAATTAGAATTAACTCAAGCTGCTTTGAACGATCTTAAAGCAATAAACGAAGGGATAACTATTCAATACAAACACTTTTCAGTCCAAAAGATATTTGAAAAATGGCAAGCTAATAATAAAATTGAAAATGCAGAAATTCAACTAGAAATCATTAACGGCGACTCAGAATTTTATGGAGATGAGGAAAAAATCAAAAGTTTTTTAAATGAAATGGTGGAAAATTCTCTGAAACATAATTCATACCAACAACGTTTAATTATCAAAATGAAATCTCAAGATATTATTAATCCTGAAGGTATTAGAGGTTTCACAATGCCTGGAGAAAAACAAGATTTATTAATAGAATTTTCTGACAATGGTAAAGGTATTGCCGAAGATAAAAAACAATGGATATTTCAACCCTTAACTACTACTTCCAAAAAAGGTCAAGGTAGTGGTTTAGGATTGTATATTATTCGTAGGACTTTAATTAAAATGGAAGGTCATATTCGAGAAACGGGAGAAAATGGTGTAAGATTTGAAATGTATATTCCTTATGGCGATCGCTAACCGAAATTAAGTCAAAATTCAAAAATAACAGGATTAACTATGGAAACAAATAACGTTCATTTACTATTAGTTGAAGATAACCCTAAATATCTAGAACTATTAGTAAGATGGTTAGAAAAAGTTTTTGGTTATCAAAATCTTGAAACGGCAGTTAATGTCAAAGAAGCAACAGAAAAATTGCAAAATCCTTTTGACATTATTGTTGCTGATATGCGGATGGAAGCAGATGATAGTGGTTTTGCTGTCCTAGAGCAAGTTCAATCTCTAAATCTTTCTTCTGTTGTAATTATCTTAACAGCAAATGATACCGTTACTGACTGTCGCGATGCTTTTAAAAAAGGAGCTTGGGATTATATTTCCAAGAATATGAAAGGCAATGTTTTTGAAATTTTAGACGCATCCATTAAAGAAGCAATAACTTATTTTAATCGCTGGGGTAACGTTAAAAATGACCAATGGATTGAAGAAAATAGAGAATATTTAGAAGAGCAATATTGGGGGAAATATATCGCAGTTATTAATCAAACAGTCATAGAAGCAGCAGATACAGAAGAAGAACTGAATCAAAAAATTGAGGAACGAAAAATCAGGAGATTTTTAACCACTATTTGTAAAATAGGCGAGTTTAAACCTGTAGATGAATTGATTAAAGAAGGGGAAAGTGAAACTTTAGAATTTAAAAGCACTTTACAATGGGATATTGAAAAAGACGGCAAAAATGAAAAGTTAAAATTTAATGCTTTAAAAACAATTGTTGCTTTTCTCAATTCCCAAGGAGGAACATTATTAATAGGAGTTGAAGATAACGGTAATATTTTGGGTTTAGAAAAAGATATTTCTTTATTTTCCAATAGAACTATAGACGAATTTAAACAAACATTATCTAACTTAATTTATGACTGCATTGGAGCTAATTTTGCTAACTATATTAAAGTACGTATTGAAACTTTAGAAGCCAAGGAAATTTGTATTGTTGATGTTAAAAAATCGCCAAAAAAGGCATTTATTAAAACCAACAAAGGTTTAGAATTTTATATTAGAGTAGGAAATACTTCCAGAGGATTAACTATTCCTGAAATTTACGATTATTTTTCCTAATTACATGAAACAAATTATTATTCGTTATTGCCCATTCCCTATTTCCTATTCTATCTTTTCTGGAAATATCTAAATGAAAAATAATCATGTAATTTTCCAGCAGGTAGGTATTGTACTGATTTTAACAGCAATTATTAACACTATATGTATACTCTATTTAAAAGTACAAACTCAGAGTAATTCATCTTACTCATTTATTTTAAATACTTTAGCCATAATTGGAGGAGTATTACTCTTTAGTAGAGACCAAAAACCAGTGCAAGAAACTAGATGGGTTGCAGCATTTTTGCTCTCTCGTTTTGTTGGTTGGCTATTCATAGTACTTCCTTTACACCTCATAACAATAGAAGTTTGGTTGACTCAAATTCGCCTCTCTCCAGTCAGTTTCTTTATTCCAATTTTAATTGAAATAATAACCGGGTTTCTTGCATTCTGGGTTTACTGCAAACTAAGAAATATATCTGTAGTTCCCGAAAAAATTAGACTAGACAATACAATTTCTACACCCAAACTGGCATTTATTTTAGGAATCTTGTATACAGCAATAATGGTAGTTTTTCTACAGTTAATATTTAGAGGAGAAACTGGAGCTAAAGCCATAGAAATAGCCCATATGCAACATGGAAATAACTACAAGTATCACGTTACAGATTTACGATGGGATAACAATCAGTTCAACAATTAATAATTAATAATGAATAATTAATAATTACCTCTCCTTGAAAAGAAGAGGATTGACTAAAAGGAAAATTTTTATTTATTATCCCCTTAAAAGGGGAGGCTTTAAACCAAAATTTTTCGGTAAAGGCTAATTTGATTGCGTATAATGAACACGAAATTAAATCTTTAGTAGTTAAGTGGAGTCAGTAAAAAAATATCGAAATTAGTAGGAATGAAACTATTAAAAAAACTCTCGACTGTCAATTATTTTTCTCCTTCTAAATATTGAGTTTCAACCGCTGGAGTTCCACTCATCAACTTTTCCCCTGTTAAATATTGAGATTCAACTGCTGGAGTTCCACTCATAAATTTATTATCAGATTCAATTGGCAAAAGAATACTTGACGCTTCCTTCACTTCCGAAATTAATGCTTGCCCACTACCATTAAATAAACGAATAACTGCATAGGAAATTAACACTGGTGAAGCTAAAATTAAAGCAGCTATCATTCCCACAGGCGCCACTAATTGATAAACAATTAAAGCAGTAGGTTGAAATTCTTCATATTGGGAAAAAACGCGAGATAACCACCAGATTAATAATGCCATTACCGCAAATCCGAAAAGAGTAACAATTGAAGGTACAATAAAAGATAAAAATACAGCCATTAGTGCAATTAAAGCACCCCAACCTTTAGCAACAATTTTCTCTGATAAATCAGAAACCATAATCGTTCCATGCACAAACCAAATGATAAATCCAAATACTAATGTAATTGCCGAACCTGCTAAAAAAATATTAACGCCCTTAATAAAAAGTCGCTTAACTTCATCGTTATTTAACATAGCTTGTTTCTGGTTTTCCATTTTTTTAATCCCCTACACTTTAACTTTTTAGTATAGCTGATATTTTTGCCCAGTGAAATATGCTGACTTTTCTATTCCTATAAAAATATAATTTTGTAGGTTGCAAGTATCATAATTGCTGTATTATAGCAATCCTCTTTTAGTTGTAATATTTTGCTGGCAGTTAGAAATCATGTAGGGGAGCAGTCGGATTTCGGTTGTCAGCTACATAAATAAGCTTGCTTGATTTACTGTCTAGCTAAGAGTTTGAAACAAGAATCACCCACTATAATCTATGAATTTAGTGGGCGAGTGTCAAAAATCCTCTTGTATACTTCTAGCTGCAATGGCACCTTGAGCTAGTGCTGTTGCTACACAGGGATCTCTAGGGTTTGCCACATCTCCTGCAGCATAAATTTGAGGAATTGATGTCCGTAGAAATTCATCTGTAAAAATATGTCCTTTTTGGCTACGTTGAATATTACCTAACTTTCCTTCATTAAAAATTTGAACTATATCTTCGATATTTGGAGCAAACCCAATTCTAAAACATAGAGAATCAAATGCCAATTTTTCTTCTGGTTTTTCTCCATCTTTAAAAGTCATATAAATTTGATTTTCCCGAACTTCAAACCTCTGAATAATTGTTGGTTGATGTAATGTTATTTTACCAGCTTCAATTTTCTCGTAAATTATTTTTTGGTTAACTTTCAAACCCAGCATTTGAGAAGGAACAAATAGGTGAATATGTTTAGCCGTTTCTGAGAAATATATTGCTGTTAATAACCCATTATCACCTCCTCCCACAATGGCAACTATTTTGTCATTCATTTGAGGTGTAAGTAGAGGGGTAGTACCAGGATCAAAGAATATTTCCTGTGATGATAAAAGCTCGTGACTGCCCTCAATAGATTTTATAGCTTCGTATCCTTTAATTCTTTGCCCTGTGGCAATAACTAACCCTTGAGCTGTAATTTCTTTTGCTTCAGTAAAAATCTGAAAATCATCCCCATTCTTGACTATACTTCTAACCTGAGAACCTAATAATGCAGGAATTTCTTCTACTTGAATATGCTGCCGAAACTCTTCAGCAATTTCATATCCAGTTTTTCCATATAATCCCAAAAAGTAGACATTTTTAAAGTTACTTACCTGTTGCAAACCTCCGAGTTGTTGTTTTTTTTCAATAATAATTGGAGCAAAACCTAAATATTTTAACCAGAGTGCGCAAGACATTCCAGCAGGTCCCCCTCCAATAATTCCTATTGTTTTTTTCATTGAACTAAACTCCAATATATTTTTGTATTAATAATCCTAATTTTCTTGATTAAAGTATCAAAAAATTATTTTTCCCTTTTGAATAAATACATTGACTTGTACAAGTTTCATCAATTCTAACTGCTACAAGTCCAGGAATCTTATCCTCTAGTTGTTCATAAATCCATCTAGCGATCGCTTCACTGGTAGGATTAGCTAAACCTGTAGTTTCATTTAAGTGATAGTGGTCTAAATAATCATCAAGCAGGGGTTTTAGATATTTTTTTATATCTGCATAATCCATAATCATATCCTGTTTTGCACCAGAAGTTACTAATTTATTACCAGAAACATAAATAACACCGCGCCAAGAATGACCATGCAATCTGGCACATTTCCCATCGTGATTAGGTAGTTGATGGGAAGCTTCAAATCTAAATTCTTTACCTATTATCCAAGTTTCTGAATTAGATTCATTTTTTATAGTTTGAGATTTTTCCTCTTTTTCTGTCATTTAATACCATTGCTATAGCAATCTTATGTGAGTTGTAAGATTTTAATGCTAATTAGGAGTTAGGGGTCAGGAGTCAGGAGTCAGGAGTCAGGAGTTAGAATATAAAAGAATTTTGGTTCATCTTAAATCTTCTTAAATTCTATCAAAATCATTCCTGATTGCTATATATCCTAAATAACTAGGTAAGTAAAATTAAAAGGTAACCAATTAGGAGTCAGGAGTCAGGAGTCAGGAGTCAGAATATAAAAGAATTTTGGTTCATCTTAAATTTTCTTAAATTCTATCAAAATCATTCCTGATTACTATAGCAATCATATTTCAGTTGTGAGATTTGATCATAGGGGTTTGGTCTCCAAATCCCTTAGCGCTTGTGGAAAGGAGACCAAACCCCTACAGCTTTTTCTCACATCTCATTTCTGATTGCTATATATATCCTAAATAATTAGGTAAGTAAAATTAAAAGGTAACCAAGGATAAAAACGCTAAGGAAGAAAGAAAACTGAAACTGATGTAGTATTATATCAAATCTTTCTTTATCTACCAATCTCCCCAGACTCCCCACCCTTCCCACACTCCCCACCCTTCCCACGCTTTTTGCCACCATGCCTATCAAACTAGCATCACCACAACTGAATTTTAGAGATTGCAATATTGCCTGATAAACAAACATCAACATCTGTACCGGGATCAGACTTACGGTTGATGTCGTCGCCTACATACCGATAAGATGATCCCTCCAAAACAAATTCAGTTAGCAGTGGGCGAGTGCAACAGGGAGCAAAAACAGTCTTCGGTTCAGCCATATCCGCTGTCAGATGTGGGAAATTAATCGACCAAAAAGTTCCTGGAGCTATAGGTTTTTCTAAGAGCATATTCAGCACTTGAATAGTCCATCTCTTTGCCCTTTCCCAGTCTATTTCCCATTCAGATCTTCGGAAATGGGAAAAGGCGATAGCTGGAATACCATGTATAGTTGCCTCTCGTGTTGCCGCGATCGTTCCCGATGGATAGATATCCGAGCCTAAATTACAACCTTGATTAATTCCTGATAGAACAAAATCAATATCTTTATATAGATAATTAACACCTAGACGCACACAATCTGCAGGGGTGCTTTCTACAGAAATCTCATCTTCCGAACGATGCTCTACGGCAATTCCTGTACGGATATTAATATGATGACTACAGCCTGATTGATGGTGCTTAGGAGCAACTATAACACTAGGTTTGGTTGTGACTTGAGACAAGGCAGCGTGCAGGGTTCGGATACCTGTAGCATCAATACCGTCGTCATTTGTAATCAAAAATGTCATTATTTTTAATTCTTAAATTACTAGAAAATGAAAAATATTGGCGTTGCTGAATGATTGTATGAAGTAGGGGCGAATGGCCATTCGCCCCTACAGTAGTCAGTAGTTAAAACAGCTTTTTTCCTTACTATCAATCTTGCTCCAATACAAATTTCATACCTTATTTCCGCAATGCCAAAATATCTATCAAAGATTTACTTTAAGTCTTTTTAAGAGTTTAGCAATTTGTTGTATCTAACCAAACAACTCCGAATAGATCGTGCCCAACGCCATAACCCTGTTGGCAAGTTGTCTCAAGTTGCTGTAGTTTTTCCGCCAGTGCGAACTCTATTCTTTGCCTGTCATCAGTTAGAGAAGGATTAGCAAAATTTTGCTTAATCAGTACATCTAAGCTTTCAAGATGGGAAGGTAGTTTTAGCCGATCTACATCTAACGGTTCATGCAGTAATTCTGCTGCTTCAGCAATTATGGTATTCCACAAACCAGAAAACTTATGGAAAAACTCAATAATATATTCTGGAGCATCTCCCGATCCGACTTGAAGAATCAATTTATTCAAATCAGTTTTTTGATTTTGATCGAGTAAAGAATTAACTAAATTGCGATACTCAGGAAGTTCTGGATTAAAAGCTCCTGTTGAAGTATGGCGTCCAACTACAATTGAGCGATCGAAGAAAGCTAGCTTTTGAATTGGACAACCAACTTCACTAGCTGCACTCCGAATTATCTTTTCTAGATGATCGTGAGAATAGAAACTCATTAATGTGGGTTTCGCTTCGCCTTCACTCTTGAAGAAACTCATGTTGTAGTTCCAACGACTCTCACCCCAGTGGGGTTGCCATTCAATACTGTATTTTCCTAAAACGTCAATTACAACTGCACAGCGACATTGATGTTTAAGAATACGTTCAAATAGGATCTTTAAGACTGTTTCTAATTCTTCATGGGTGAGATGAGAATAGGGAACTCCGCAGGAAAGGTATAAATCAAAAAGACTTTCAGGAATTTTTTTGCGAATGTCTGCTTGCTCAAAGCGAACATTTATATTGTTTTTGTATAAGTTGTTTGCAGTTTCCACCATCTCTGGACTAATATCAATGCCTAGATAATCTAGGTTGTACCTATCCAAACTAGGTTCTTGTGCAAGCAGATCGCTTAATAAACTGTATCCATCTCCTATTCCAGCTCCTACATCAAGTACACGCAACTTTTTGCGAGCTGGAGTATCAATAGAGAGAATTGCTTGTTTGAAAACAAAACGGGAAAAAGCTTCTTCCCAGCAGACTTTTACATTGTCCTTACGGTTTGGAGATAGATAATGTTGGGTGGCATTACTTTCCTCATATACAGTTGTGATATCATTTGAAGTTATACTCATAGGAAATTAGCCTCTTTGTCTTAACTTTTATAGCGCTACGCGCTAGGAAATAGGGAACAGGGAACAGGGAACAGTAGACTATCAAAAGGTTTTTCCTGCGGAAATGCTCCGCAAACAGGATTTATAACTGTCCTAACCTTTGCTTCGACTGCTATACTAACTTACCATAAAATTGCTCTTACCTAGGTTATTTCAGTTATCAGTTATCAATTATCAGTACCTCAAGCGTGAACCATTGGAATTGAAATAGGTATAACAAATACTTTCTCTTAGTCGATTGGATCTGCTTAGGCAACATTTGATATAACATCAAATCCGCTGGCTACGGTTCCCGATAAATTGGAGTGATATAATTCTACCATCAATATTGCTTAAAACTCCTAGTTTGTGGAGGGTTTGGAGACCAAACCCCTACGGGGCAAAAATTCTACCGATACTACCGGATTTGATATAAATCGTTGTTTTTAACAATATATCTCTCCGGAAAAGAGGGAACAGGGAACAGGGAACAGGGAACAGGGAATAGGGAACAGGAAGAAGTAATTGATAATTTCTGAATAAGAATTGATTCTATTTTTAATTTTCGGAGATGTCTAATAAATATTGACGAAAAAACCCGGTTTCTGGGTTCGCCTGCGTAATTCCTGGATAACTGTTCACCTGGACATTATATGTTATAAAAGCCAACCACCTGATACTTCTAATACTTGCCCTGTAATATAGTCAGAATTAGGGTTAATAAAAAACCAAACGGCATGATTAATTTCTGCGAGAGTTGCAGATCGTTTTGCTGGCATTTTCAGAATCATTTTTTCTAAATCCAAAGAGTTTTCAGCTATTCCTGGCGATACTACGTTAACAGTAATTTTGTCTTTAATTAGCTCAACAGCTAAAGATTTTGTATAGATAATAATACCAGTTTTGGCAATTATGTAGGCCGCATTAGTCCGCCGTGCTACCACATTTTGGGCATTAGCACAAGCAAAGTTCACTATCCGCGCTCCATTAGCTGCTTTGAGATAGGGAAGTGCTGCTTTGGTAACATAGAAATTGGAGTTGAGATTGGAATTAATAACTTCATGCCACTCTTCTATAGATACTTGACTGATAGGTTTTCCAAGATAGTTGCCTACATTATTGACTACTACTGATAACCCTCCAAGTTTTTCGGCTGCATTTTCTACTAAATGTCTAGCTTGCTCTGGTTTAGTAATATCTGCTTGCAGGGCGATCGCTTTGACACCGTAAGTAGTCGCTTTTTGACTTCCTTGGTTAGCTGCTTCTGCACTTTTGTTATAGTGAAAGGCTATATCAAATCCTTTACTTGCTAAGTCGAGAGCGATCGCTCTACCTATTCCCACTGCTGAACCTGTTACAAGTGCTTTTTTTAGCATTATCTAATCTCTAGGGTTTGCTGAAAAAGTCTTTTTATACCAAATTCAAAAAGTAAGGCTACTCACCTTACCTCCTGACTCCGTAAGGACGTTTAGCTACGCGACATGAAACGCATTTTTGTTATGCAACGTCCCTACCTCCTGACTACTCCAAACCTAAGTAGCTCAAGTTTATGAAATTGGTATTAGAGATATCTATTAGACATCTCCGAGCATCAAAAATCAAATCAATTCTTATTGATAAATTCTCAATTACTCCCCCCTGTTCCCTATTCCCTATTCCCTGTTATAACCAACTCATAGTTTCCAAAAGAGCTTTAACTTTAGCAACTTCATGAGTTCTAACCATATCATTTTTTCCTAGTGCTGCAAAAACTGCTGAAAAAACTTGAGAACTCCTGAACTCTTCTCCAAAAATTTCTAAAGCTGAAGGTATTTGATTAAAGACGGGAAACCCTAATTTTCTTAGTCGAAAAGCATTTAAAAGGGTATCAATTTGATATCTCATCCTATTTGATATATTTTTGTATTGGTAATAAAAATTTGCGTATCCTATACCCACTGCTGGATCGATAAAAATTTTTCTCACTCCTATTTTAGTTGCTATTTCTATCTCTTTGCCAAAGTAATCGTATAGTACATCTATCATATCTCTACCTGAATTAAAGTCAAATTCCCCTACATCTCTAGGGTGTCTTCCTTCTATATAACAAATAATAATTGCTGCATCAAAATCAGCTACAGCTTGATACATTTCTTCATTATGCTCAGTTCCCAGAAAGTTGATAATATTTGCACCTGCTTTTAAGCATTCTCTGGCAACTTCTGGATAATAGGTTTCTACTGAAGTTAACACACCTTCTTGACTAAAAGTTTTCAGAATAGGTAAAAGTTGACTTGTTTGTTCTAACTCGTCTACTCTAGCTGCAGTTTTTGCAGTAGCCTCAGTACCAATATCTATAACATCGGCACCTTGAAGTGTTAATACCTTGCCACGGCAAATTGCTTGTTCTGGAGTGTAACAAATAGTCGGTTTATACCAAGAATCTGTAGAAAGATTAATAACTCCTAAAATAGATGTTTGAGAATTAAAGTTAAACTTTTTATTTCCAATAGTAAACTCTTCTACTTGGGTATTATTGTAGTCATCTTGATGTTTGTTATATACTTCACAAATATCTGCTAAAGTCAGCATTTTTCTACTCCTTTTATCTTTTTCTCAATTCCCAAATGTTTATTTAAGCATAATCTAGAAAATTGAGATATAACATTAAATTCGGTTATACAGTTATCACATTTGCTACTTTCCATCAAGACAAATCTGACTTACTATACTCTTAATTACTTTCCTTAGTTAAATCCTTCCTTTTGTTATTACTTTTAACTTTTGACTTTCTCAATTGTAGGATAATTAATCACTTAGATTATATCAAACTATGGTAGTTCTACATTGTAATGGTGAAAATATATATTTTTTAATTTCTTCCCACACCTCCCACACCTCCCACACCTCCCACACTTCCCACACCTCCCACACTCCCCACACTTCCCACACTTCCCACACTCCCCACACTTCCCACACTTCCCACACTTCCCACACCTCCCCCACTCCCCACACCTCCCACACTTCCCACACTCCCCACACTCTCTCTACCATTACTATAATCTCCAACCCCCTGCTACTTCCAAAACTTGTCCAGTAAT
>NZ_JAAHHT010000214.1 GCF_010672085.1 Okeania sp. SIO3I5 | reverse complement strand
TGTGTGGGAAGGGTGGGAAGTGTGGGAAGTTTGGGGAGGGTGGGAAGTGTGGGAAGTGTGGGAAGTGTGGGGAGGGTGGGAAGTGTGGGAAGTGTGGGAAGTGTGGGAAGTGTGGGAAGTGTGGGAAGTGTGGGGAGGGTGGGAAGTGTGGGAAGTGTGGGAAGTGTGGGAAGTGTGGGGAGGGTGGGAAGTGTGGGGAGGGTGGGAAGTGTGGGGAGGGTGGGAGAAATAATTTTTCCTTGATTTTTCTGCCTCGCTCTGCCCCAAAGTCCTCACTTTATGCAGCTCTATCAACCGAAAAACTGGTACTTTTTCACGACTTACAGCGCTTTTCAGATGAATAAACCACATCGTCATAACCAAAACCCTGTAGGGGCGATTCGCTTGCTCGCCCCTACTGTGGTCTACCGAAATGAAAACCGCTGTATATCATGTTCAGATAATCAGTTATATAGCAGGGAACAGGGAACAGGGAACAGGGAACAGTTAGAAAAACATTTCCCAGTCTAAGGTTCATCATCAGTCCATGTCCTAAGCAACTCTTTCTCAGCTATAAATAAAATTTTAGCTCTGATACCATTTCTCTGTAACAATGCGCTTACAGCGGTTTTCATATGAATAAACCACAATGATACTGACTCTTCACTCCTAACTCTTGACTCCTGACTCCTAACTCCTAACTCCTGACTCCTGACTCCTGACTCCTGACTCCTAACAATGAATTTAGTGGTCTACTCAACTGAAAAGCGCTGTAATAATTTTTGCTCAGACCTTATTACACTGACTATTCTCATTTTTATATTAAGCGCAACATCAGGTCGAAATGGTATGAGAGTAGGGAAAAGATATTATACTTCTACTTTTCTCCTGACTCCTTTCTCCAGAAATTCTGACTCCTTTCTCCAGAAATTCTGACTCCTGACTCCTTGATAATTATTTATAAGTATTCAACCGAACATGATATTAAAATGGCTAAAACCTTTATATGTAAATGCTTTGATATTTAATCAGCAAGTCCTAGGTAAAAATTAACTCTGAAATCCTCAGGACTTACACATAACCGCTATATCTAGGGTTTGCAGAAAAAGTCTTATGAGTGAGGGGAGGAGTCAGGAGTCAGGAGTCAGACGTCAGGAGAAATGGGAATTTTAGAGGAGGTAGAAGTCAGCATTTTATGACGTTTTATATCGGTTTTATGAAGCAGTAGGGTTCTTAGAAATTACAGCGGTTTTCATTTCAGTAAACCACAGTAAGGACGTTCCATGGAACGTCCCTACTAGGTTTGAAATGTGAATATGTGGTTCATCAATCTGAAAAGTGCTGTAAGATACCTTCTTTGAAATTGGGATAACAAATACAGGACTTACCCAGGCAAACCCAGAAACCCGGTTTCTCGTAGATGTTTATTGTCAAAAACAACAATTTATCCTAGAAACCGGGTTTCTTTGCGGAAATTGGGATAACAAATAGCTAAGTCGTCACCGAAGTTACTATGAAACCAAATCCAGTGAAATTTTTACTTTTAACTTTTTACTTGCTTAATTACTAGCTGTTTCCGCTACACTCGTAATAATTTCTTGGAATATAATCTCATCCTTACGAGGATCAGCATGAGCAACCTTCACCTCTAAGCGATCGCCGACTTCAACCGATCTACCAAACCGCATCGCCAACTCTAACCCCAACTCTTCCAACAACACTAACCCTAAATTAATTTCCTCTTTCAACCATCGAATTATCAAAGCTTGCCAAACCTCATCCGAGTTGCGCCGTAAATATTCCAAACCCCAATAACGATTAGTAAACCTTTCCACACTAGAAGCTTCCTTCACCGCTGGAACCAAACTCATCACCATTTCTTGCATCTGTTCTTGAGTAAAAGGTAACGGATCTCCCCGCAAATGAGCTTTAATCTGAAAATGCGCCAATAGATCGCTATAACGCCGAATCGGAGAAGTCACCTGAACATAAGTTTCCAAAGCCAAACTTGCGTGACGAGCAGGAATAGTACCCATTTCACTTTTCGGCATACATCGACGCATAGCTGTAGAACGAACCGGTCCCGCTGGCAACAACATTAATTCTGCCTCTGGTGGCAACTCCGGTTGAGGTTGACTGCGGTAAGGTAGAGGAAGATTATGTTCTTGACCATATTTTGCCCCCACTTCCCCTGCCAAAATCATCATCTCCGCCACTAACTGTCTTGATGGTGAATCATCCAACACCTCTACCGTAATTTCTTCACCTTCATTTTTAACTTTAATTACCGACTCTGGCATATAAATACTAATCGAACCTTGAGACTGTCGCCACTTAAATCTTTGTTTTGCCCAATCATTCAGAGCATGAATTTCTGGTTCTGGCTTAATCTTCAACTGTAGCATTTCATCCACATCATCATAAGTCAAGCGGTAAGTTGGCTTGATTAAGCTCGCATGAATTGTGTAATCTATAACTGCCCCAGTTTCATCTAAAAGAATCCCAAAACTCAAAGCACTGCAATTTTGTCCCTGAATTAGACTCATTGGCCCTGTTGCCAACTCTGAAGGGAACATGGGAATCATACCAGTAGGCAAATATAAAGTAGTAGTCCTACGTCTGGCCTCTAGGTCCAACTCATCACCAGGAGTAAGTAGACGAGTCGGGTCAGCAATATGTACCCATATCCGTTGTCGGTCGTCTTCTAAATATTCTATACTCAGACCATCATCTATTTCTTTAGTGCTTTCATCATCAATAGTATAGACCTTGAGATGGGTCAAGTCCAAACGGTTTGTGTCTGGATCTGGTGGGAGGGATTGCAGGCAGCTTTTGGCCACTTCTAGTACCTTGGTAGAAAAATATGTTGGGATCTGGCTACGTCGCAAATGTAGATTTTCATGCTCGCTCCATATACCTATATCCACTAATAGTTTAAATGCTGCTTCTAGAGTTTGTGGTAATTCTAATATAGCCAAGGTCTCCATGGCCTGACTCCGATGGGAGCTTTCTTCTCCGTGAGTCGCAAATTTTTCTATGGCATCTAGGCGATTATAATCACTTTGTTCCCATTCTACCTCTTGTCCTGCCAGTCGGTTATGGACTCGCAGTAAAAAGTTTTCTAGTTCTTCTTTTCGTTGCTTTTCTACTTCTTGTTGATGTTTAATTTCTGCTACTTGAGCTACGGGGCGGGGTTCGTAGCGATCGCCTTTTTGCTTAAAGTAGAGTTTATCATCTGATAATAATATATGGGCTGCGTAACATTGACAAGGTGTTTGTTCTGAAAATAGCAATAGTGCCATTTCTTCTGGATTTACTGTTTCTGCTTCTTCTACTAGCAGTTCCCATGCTACTTCTAAACTAGAAGGGTCTAGATAAGTTTCTACTTCCTGAAGAAATTTGGGTATTTCTGATGATTTGTAACTTTCTCCTGCTACTTCATAACTTATTTGCTTTGGGGGTATACTATTAGACTTACCATTTGCTTCTACCATGACCCAGTTTTTTTTACCGTCAGGACGTTCTGCCACAGCTAGTCGCCGCTCTCCGTGCAGTCTAAATTCTATTAGTTTTCCCTTCTCCACTTTATCCTATGATTTATGTAAATTTTTTACCTTGGTCTGGGTCATTTCAGTTATCAGTTATCAGTACCTCTCTCTGTCTGTTTGCGCAGCATTCCGCAGGAAAGTCAGAGGCTTGAAATATTGAACCGAATATTTTGTTCATCCCCTTTAAAGGGGAGGGTTGAGACCTGATTTTTTGGTCATGGTTTTTTCTGCTTCATAAAACCGACATAAAACGTCATAACATCACATTTTACTGTTTACTTCCTGTTTCAACTGAGGCCGTCGGCGGTTACTCATCCACAGGCATTGAGGGTCTTGCCCGACCGCATCTCTCAAATTAATACTCTAACATTGATCCACGGTTAACCTTCTAGGATTATAGCGGTAGTTCTCTAAATTTATTAAGATAGCAGCTCTGTATTTCAACTACTCACCCACCTCATAAGCCTCCACATATAGCATATATGAGACCCACCACTTTTGTATTAGAAATACCTTTACTCAAAAAGATGCCCAATTCTAGTTTTACCTTTTTACAGGTTAACTCAGAGTTTTGAATTGAACCAACATTATTTATGCTAAGTAGCTTATTCATTTAAAGTCAATTACCTGCCCATTAAATTTTTAGTTTAACGGGAGATTTTTTGAGCGATAAAGTTAGGTTTGATATATGAAAATTTTCTCATTTCCCAACATCTCAAATTTTACCCAAAAATTAGGTCTGAAGCCTCCCTTTTTAAGGGGATAAAAAAATATTTAATTCAGTATTTCAATCCCAATACTTTAGTCGGAGGTACTGATAATTGATAACTGAAATGACATCCCCCTAGTGCAGGATGGCAGAAATAACTGACCAGTTATATGCTTGCCTTAAGCCTTACTAAGCAATAAATTTTTAATTTTGAATTCCGCGTAGCGGCACTAGCTTCAGCTCTCTTTATTAACGTAAGGCAACAATGCTACTAATCTTGCTCTTTTGATGCTTTTTGTCAAATCTCTTTGCTGTTTAGATGTTAAACCTGTAATTCTTCTTGGCAGAATCTTTCCTCTTTCTGTAATATATTTCTTCAGTAATTCGACATCTTTATAGTCGATAGGTTCTCCTGGTTTAATTGGTGATACTCTTTTCCGATAGTAATTTGGCATTGCTAGTTATTTGTTAGTTATTTTTGTTGACGTTTAAGCTACTTACTTAATTAATGTAATGTATTTAATACTCACTGAATTTTTACTTAATTTCTTTGTGAACTGTATGTTTATTACAGTGAGTACAGAATTTCTTCAACTCTAATCTTGCTGTTGTATTCCTACGGTTTTTAGTGCTTGTGTACCTAGAAACACCTTGTGAACGTTTATCAGAATTAGTTCTACACTCTGTACACTCTAGTGTAATAATAATTCTTACTCCTTTAGCCATCTTTCACTTTCCGTTAATGTTAAACACAAATTATTATTTTCTCATATAACGCTTGGCTTCGTCAAGTAACCACTTAAGCTTAATATCTAAGGAGTAACCACGCATAGTTCCCACTACTATAGTTTTGGATATTCTGTCATGGAAAGCTTGCTGATACCTTTCAATATCTACCAAAGCTACTGTAAAATCTAGGAATAAGGGCATTATTAGTAATAAAACAGCAGCATTTCCTGATGTTAAATTACTGACGCCTAGCATGGCCAATGCCCCAGCTAATGCTAAAATTCCTTCTCGCTTTGATAATTCTAGGATATCAGGAGTTCTTTGGTATCTGGTATCTAAAACTTTCATATCTAGAGCAAAATGCCCTATACTCTGACCTTGGTTTTTATAGACCATGAACACTCGTATACCTGTCCAAAGTATCACAAAAAATAAAGTAAAGGTGAACCAATCATAGCTAATTATGGCACACAGAAACCAAATTACTCCAGCATCTATACTGAATGCTGCTGCACGACGGGATAGAGGAGCTTTTGGCGGTTGGGGTATAAGATCATCACTCATTATGTTTTGATGCTCGACTTTAATTATTTGCTTTGACTAGCAGAATATTTAACTGCTTTATTCACTTTTTGGCACTGCTGAAATAAGGTATGAAATTCTTATCGGAGTAAGATTGATAGTAAAGAAAAAAGCTATTTTTACTACTGACTACTATACGGGCGATTTCCGTTTGTCATGCTCCTAATTACGCGGAAAGCGACAGCATTCGGAACGAAATCGCCCCTACTAAAAATCATACAATCATTCAGCAACGCCCACTTTTTTATATTATAAATTACTATTTTTAATTTGCTAGTAGTAGACAAGTAGTAATTTTTCAAGAAAAAGTTAATTCAGCAAGTAATTACTATTCCTTCCTACCCATAGTTGCGATGACCATTTTTTGAATTCAAAATTCGCGCATTCACGCGTTCAAAAATTTTTGTTATAAGTGAATTTCAATAATTGTTTAATTAAGGATTCAAGCCTTGTTATTCAGAACTAAAAAATTAAAAATATTTTCCTTATTTCAAGCCTCTGACTTGAGGCAAAGGTTATAGTTTTGAATCAATAATTTTGAATTTTGAATTGGTTTGACTTTATTCCCTAAAACATATCGGAAGGTAAGTCAACAACAGAAAAACCCCAAAACTAATAAGTAGTAATGCAAAATTATTTCCACATTTAATTTCCCAGTGTAGTTAATT
The DNA here is from genome assembly GCF_010672085.1 of Okeania sp. SIO3I5. Taxonomy (GTDB): domain Bacteria; phylum Cyanobacteriota; class Cyanobacteriia; order Cyanobacteriales; family Microcoleaceae; genus Trichodesmium. Next base: position 10,370 of record NZ_JAAHHT010000214.1, on the reverse strand, counting down.
CCATCAAGGAGTAAAAATTAAATAATAGGAAGTTAATTATGCCTAGTATCTAGGCTAATCCTAATTATTAATTTCATTATTGGTTTAATATCAATTATCTCAATTCCCATTCATTAATGCTATACTTAGCTGAAACTTCAGTTATCAAGTTATGAACAGAGGGAAAATAACTTATTTTCTAATTATTCACCAGTTAATGTTAATTATTCTTATGTTGACTTCTCCGTAAGGACGTTTTTGCGCTTCGCATAAATCCGTTAACGGCTAAGAGCGACATCTAAGGACGAATGTCATTCGCCCCTACGAGCGAGAGCGACATGGAATAGGAGCATTCCCTATACGAAAACGGATTTTTGTTATGGAACCTCCCTAACTATTTTCCTGCTCAAAATACAGGTATAAAAGTTTTGGAGAAATGGTATATACAAGATTATTAAGGTTTGTAGAAGTACAGGGGGTTGTTGTTAGCTATTCCCATAATCTTTTCCCTTCTCTGTTAGATAACTCAAGATTTATTCCTGCTTAGAAGGTATCTGTAAATAAATCTAAATAAATGTCTCAAATGTCTAGTATTCGGTGGGTTACGGCGGCCAGAGAAATATGACTTTATATTGTGAGATTATTTCCGCCTTACCCTCCCCACCCTACATCTAAATAACTCAAGATTTTTTCCTTCTTAAATCTAGAAAAAAAATCAACCAAACTAATAGAAAATTTCTCGAAAATTATCACCTATGAAAGTTAAATTTAATATTGTTCGACAAAATCAAAATACTCAACCGAAACTTCAAACTTATACCCTAGAAGTTGAACCAGGCAACACAATTTTAGATTGCCTCAACAGGATTAAGTGGGAGCAAGATGGAACTTTAGCTTTTCGGAAAAACTGCCGAAATACTATCTGTGGTAGTTGTGGAATGCGAATCAATGGCCGTTCAGCTTTAGCTTGCAAAGAAAATATTGGCAATGAGTTAGCTAGATTAGAAAAAATAGCTACTAATAATTATGATAATTCTGCCACTAATACTACTGCTGAATCTATTCCCGAAATAACTATTTCTCCTATGGGAAATATGCCAGTAATTAAAGATTTAGTAGTAGATATGAAAAGCTTTTGGCAAAATCTAGAAGCAGTTGAACCTTATGTAAGTACAAAAGCACGAAAAATTCCAGAAAAGGAATTTTTACAGACTCCTGCTGAACGAAATAAACTAAATCAAACAGGTAATTGTATTCTCTGTGGAGCCTGTTATTCTGAATGTAATGCTTATGAAGTTAATCCAGATTTTGTTGGGCCACACGCTTTAGCTAAAGCTTACAGAATGGTAGCTGATTCGCGGGACGATCAAACAGAGAAAAGATTAGAAAAATATAATCTTGATACTGCTGGAGTTTGGGGTTGTACCCGTTGCTATTATTGTAATTCTGTTTGCCCGATGGAAGTTTCACCTATGGATCAAATAGGTAAGATTAAACAAGAAGTTCTTGTTCGTAAAGACGAACAGGCCAGTCGTTCTATTCGCCACCGAAAAGTATTAATTGATTTGGTTAAGGATGGAGGTTGGATTGATGAACGAAAATTTGGTATTCAAGTAGTTGGTAACTATTTGAGAGATATTCAAGGGTTATATAGTTTAGGTCCTTTGGGATTAAGGATGTTGGCCAGGGGCAAGTTTCCTTTGACTTTTGAACCTTCTGAAGGAACTGAAACTGTCCGAGCGCTGATTGAATCAGTAAAAAGCTTAGATAATAAATCCACTGTGGTAAAGTAATAACTTTTATCCCATTTCTATAGAAACTATACGTTTCTTGAAAACCCGCGCTCTCTATTCCCCCAATTGAAAACCAATCAGGAAATCTTGAAAACCCTGTGGAGAGGGTGGGGAGTTTGGGGAGTTTGGGCAGCAAGAATCTTGTCTGTAGCTTCCCAAAAAATATTTTTTTCAATACATTTTTCGGAGGAAAAAACTTCTCAAAGACTCACAGATAACTTGTCGATTTTGTCAAGCTTGATGTTAAGTAGAGATGTTGATAAAGTATAGCTTTGCAAGGGGGACATTGAGGGTATGGCTCAAAATCAATAAATATTGCAGTTTGACAATATAGCTGCCTCTTCAACAATTAATAATTAATTATTATTAATTATTACTTCTCCTTGAAAACGGATAGGATTGACTAATCATGAAAATTTTTTATTGTTTCTCCTTTAAAGGAGATGCTTTAAACCTTAATTATTCGATCAGAGTAGGGTTGGGAAGATGTTAAACTTAAAGACTGCCAAAATCAGGGCTATTTCATTCTAAACTGTGCCATTTTATGTATTGACAAAAACACGTTATTTCAAGCGTGAAGAAACTTATATTTCCCTGTCTGAAAATTAATAAATTCATTGCTAAAATATAGAATGAAATGACCCTAGTCAAAATTGGTTCTATAGTAGTTATTATTCTAATTAATTAGAGTATTTTCCCTGTTGCCGATTCCTAATTATTGATTCCCTATTCCCGAAAATCGACAATATAAAACTTGTCTATCTCACCTAATTTTAAAAATACTATATCAATAAAACTCGCTCGATAATTATGTCAGAAAATTTTACTTCTTCATCTACATCAGAACCTACCAAAAAAGCTACAACTGCCAAGCAACCCGAACCTGCTTTTGGTTGGAATACTTATGCGGAAAGAATCAATGGTAGATTTGCTATGGTAGGATTCCTCATCTTATTATTACTGGAAATATTTACCAATCAAGATTTATTTTCTTGGTTAGGTTTGCGCTAGAAATATCAAATTTTATTTGTATTATTTCTTTGATTTTTAATCCCTAATAGCTAAGGCAGAAAAATCAAGGGAAAATTCTTCCGACTACCTCCTCTATAATTCCTCCAACTCCTGACAGAATAATCAATCTATAGCAATCCTAAATTGAATTGTATAATTTTATTGTAGGGGTTTGGTCTCCAAACCCAAGCATAAATCGGATTTAGAGACTAAACCCCTACAGTTTTTTTTCACAAATCATTTAGGATTGATATATAACCTCAATTTGGATAGGGAATAAAAATAATAAACTTCAGGATTTCAAGTCAGATGCTTCAGTAGTCTACCCTGATAATTGATAACTGAATAACTAATAATTGAAGTGACTCCTTTGAAATAGGCAGCAGAAACCAAAAATTCATAAATTGGGCGATCCTATATTAGGATAAACCGTTGGAAGAATGTCAAAAATCTGATATTTGCCCTGATTGAATTACTTGTAGATTATACTCACCCCTACCTGTTTTATCGTAAGAATTCACTATCACACGGTATTTACCTGTAACAGGTAAAGTAATTGTTAGTTGAGAGTTTGTATTTTTCTTATTAATATCATCATGTTCTCCAAGTAGTTCATTAGTGGGACTAAATACTGCTAAATAAGTATCAAAATCAGAACTTTCAAGGGTTATACTTACTACCTGACTTTCTGTACCTTCAAAAGTATGTTCATCATAAATACTTTCATCGGATGGGAGAACTAAGTCATCATCACTAAGTGTTCCCTCTTGCTCTAATATCACTCTTTGTTCTTGAGTAGGGGGAATAATTTCTGGTGGTAGACTTTCTTCTCGAGTCGGAGCAGTTTCTAATAGTGGGTTTACTTCTGGAGTCGGAGTAATTTCTGGTGATGGACTCTCCTCTGGAGTTGGAGTAGTTTCTCGTAGTCTTTCTAGTAGTGGGTTTACTTCTGGAGTCGGAGTAATTTCTGGTGATGGACTCTCCTCTGGAGTCGGAGCAGTTTCTAGTAGTGGAGTTGCTTCTGGAGTCGGAGTAGTTTCTGGTATTGGGGTTGCTTCTGGAGATGAAGTATCCTGGACTAAAATTTCAGACTTCGTTGAAGTTTCATCTATATAGCTAGAATTAACAACCACCTGATGAAGTGCAAATACAGGGGGAACTAAAGGTTTTCCCAGAATAGTTAATATACCAAAAGGAGCGATCGCCCAAAATTTTACGTTACCCATTAATCACCTCAAATATATTACTTAAACTCTCCAACTAGCATAGTGGGAAATAATCACAAATAATTATTAACTACAAAAAGTTTAGGGTGGATTCGATCAGTAATTAGGGTTTGCTGAAAAAGTTTTTTTGGTAGAGGTAGGAGTCAGGAGTCAGGAGGAATGGGGAATGGGAAATGGGGAATTTAGAGGAGACAGTAGGAAGAATTATCCCTTGATTTTTCGGCCCTTGTCAGTCCAAAATCCTAACTTTTTGAGCTGCCTACAACAAAAACCTTGTACTTTTCAAAGACCATTACAGGCGAAAACCTTTATCTGTCAATGCTTTGAGATTTAATCAGCAAGCCCTAATTATACCAATTATAAAAAGTCTTGCTATACCTATACTTATATCATGTTCAGACACTTACTTACAATAAAATTTTTGTTTGTAGTTTTGCTCTAGTCAATACGTTACTTAGTATTATTGCTAGAGCAAAACAAATCGCCTAATTATAATTATTCTACCGAACATAATATTAATACTTAAAAGCCGTAAAAATAACATTCAAAAAAATAAAAGTTATTCAATACCAAGCATTCAAACCCAAAATACACCGTCCTTAAGAGCAGGGTTTAAAGATAAATATAAAATCCAATTATTATGGCAAAGTTACTTATCATCAGTTAATTCTGACATTTTTGAACTATTATATTTTTGCTTCAGTTCTAAATCTCCGTAAGCATTCAGCTATTAGCAGTCAGCTAGGCGTGCTTTTTAATAATGAGAGGTAGTTTTAGATGAATATAGATTTTAATAACTTTTATAGTAAGATTTTATTCTAGGCGAACTAATATAGCTTTAAACCTATACCAAAAATAATAGCTAATAGCTGACGGCTGAATCCTTACAAATCTCCACTCTATGTTTTTTGATTTGATATTTTCATCCAATAAATCAATACTAGAGAAAACCTTAGACAACTTATCTAATAAGAGTTTCTGTTTTCTCTATCAAAGAAAGGTCTAATTCTAGGTGAAATTGCCTCAATTTTCAACTTATACTCTCCTGACTCTCCAGCTTCATAAGAATTTGCTAATAACTTATAGGTTCCATCCTCTGGTAATGTAATTATAATTCTGGCATTTTTCTCTCCTCCACTATCATCATCTTGAGCTAATTCTTGATCGTTTGAGTTTAATAAAATTAAGTAAGAATCTATTTGATTGCTACTCATATCAATAGAAATTTTTTGACCTGCTCTACCTTCAAAAGCGTAAAGATCATAGTAACTATTGTCTACAGGTAATACACTAGAATCTTTATCTAAATTGCCTTTTAATTCTATTAAAGCATTAAGGTCTAATTGTTCAGCTTCCTCCTCATCAAACATCCCAATTTGTTGTTGAGGGACTAAAGGGGCCCTTCCTTCTCGAACTGCCTGGAGAAACTCCGGGACTCTATCTATAGATATAGCAAAACCAATACCAATGTTACCCCCTAATTGACCACGAGTAAATATAGCAGTATTAACACCGATGAGTTCTCCAGAACTATTCAATAATGGTCCCCCAGAGTTACCAGGATTAATAGCTGCATCTGTTTGGATCAAGCCTCTTTCTATATCTATACGACTAACTATTCCTACAGTAAGAGTACCTTGAAATCTACCAAAAGGATTACCAATGGCAAAAGCTCGCTGACCTACTTTTGTATAACCAGGACGAGCTATTCTGATCGTGGGAAGATTTGTTTCTCCTCTAATTTTGAGAACTGCTAAGTCCAAACCTTGTTCACCAAAACCTATGACATCTGCTTTAACTTTTCTTCCATCTGCTAAAGTGATTTGTACTATACCACCTTGGGATACGACATGAGCATTAGTTAATACCATTCCATCGGGAGATATAATTGTACCACTACCGTTTGTTTTATCTGTATCTATGGAGACTACAGCTTGATTTGCTCTTTCATAAACACGAATATTAGTTTTTTCTTCTAGACTAAGAGCAAGTATTGATTCTCTTTGGTTTTTGTACCGAATTTTTATATTTTTATCTGGTCTTATTTGAGCATTGACACCAGAAAAGTTAGTGAAATTTACTGCTAATCCTATTCCTACTACTAATATTCCTGATCTAGCTTTTTGCAAAAGTTTGACATTCATTGTTGTTTGTGGAATCTAATTTAGATAACTAATTTTTTAGTTATACCAAACGTGAAAAAAAAATGATATTGTAAATAAGCTTGAGTCATCAAAGAACTTGATTTTAATGAACTTGATTTTAATCTTTCTTTGAATAAAAATAGAGACTCAATAGAAAAAGAAAAAATAATTAGATTCTATTTCTCCTGACTGTAGGTTGCCAATTCTAAATTTAACCTACTTGACTCCTAAGCAGGATTCAACAATTAATATAATAATTAATTATTAATAACTACATCTCCTTGAAACTGATAGGATTGACTAATCATGAAAATTTTTTCTCTCTTGGTCGATTGGATATGGCGAGGATACCTCGCCATCCCATCCTACGGACTGCTCGGCAAACGACCGCTTGTTTCTCCTTTAAAGGAGAGGCTTTAAACCTTAATTATTCGGTAAATATTTGTAGCAAAAATTTATCACGCCTGGTATTAGTAATTAATACAATTTTAATTCAATATAATTGAATTAAACTTTATTATTGTTCTAAACTAATTATTAATCAATCTTAGAATAATTCTTTTGTCTAAATAATTTAGAATTTACCAAACTAATCAAATATTGATAATTTTAGCGATCGACAAAATTGGAATTCCAATGCTTATGGATGTAGAAAATATTCTTACTAAACCAGTGCTTACAAGTATTGCAATTATTTATGCCTGCTAGTAGATAACTCAACTATAGCCATTACTTTTTTTCTTTGCTATAAAAGAAAATAAGAAAGAATTGGTCTTTGACAATTACTGATGACAAATCTTAGATGTAGGAAATGTTTTTCCAACTGTTCCAAGTTTTGTGTTCCCTGCTATATATTTAATTATCCTGGGTTTCTCTATAATTTTTCCTTATTTGTTAGCTTTAACTAAAAGACATCTCCAAAAATCTAAAATACAATCAATTATTATCAATAAACTATTAATTCCCTCTCCCTATTCCCAGTTAAGTTTTTCCTCTTTTCTGGAGAGGTCTAGATCAAATCACAATCTAGAGCTAAATAACTCAGCGACATTTCTCAGTAAATAGGGTTTGCTGAAAAAGTCTTTTAGTAAGAAGGAGGAGTCAGGAGTCAGGAGTCAGGAGTCAGGAAAAATAGGAGCTTAGAGTAGGTAGGAGTCAGAATTGTCCCTTGACTTGGGTGCTGTAATCAACCTAAAATACTAGGTTTTTGAGCGAAATTAACTGAAAAGCAGGCACTTTTTACAGATCTAAAATTCTTCAAATCTTTATATATCAATGCTTTCATAATTAATCAGCAAGCCCTAAATAGGTAAGTGAAAAAATTTATAACTATGTCATTGCGCCTTACACTCCGTAGAAGGAAGCAATCTCAAGGGTTTTGACTACATCAACATTTCGTTAAATAGTGAGGTTGATTTGTGCTTACCTACTTATTTGTTATGCTAATCTTAAATATTAACATTATCCTAAAGCTCCCCTTTTATTCCCCCCTTTCAAAGGGGGGTTAGGGGGGATTGAGAGCGCAGGTTTCCTACCAACGTTGAGATGAGGAAACTAGGAATTTTCATCTTAATAAAAATAACTATCCCCGCCTCATTCCTAATAACATTAAGAATTTGTCGAACGATCCACATCAAAATCTCCAGAGTCCATAGGAGTATACTCTACATAATCTGTAGGGGTCACTTCTCTATCAGGAGATGATCCTTCTGGAGGACGAACTTTCCTAGTTCTAGGAGGTCTTTCTTCTGAATAACTTGCTATAGGAGCAGGCCGACTACTACGATCGCGGGATACTCTTTCTTCATCAGTTCCAGTCTCCCAGCTATCTCGACTATTATAACGAGGTGGTCTATTTTCCTGGCCATTAGCATCACCAAAGTTATCCTGACTGCGAGAGCGAGGTCGCCTATTTTCTTGCTCTACAGAATTTTCCCAAGCTTCAGATGACCTTGGGTAATCTTCAGAGCGACTACCACGCTTGCGTAACTTTGGTCTTGGTTCTGCTGGCCGATCATAATTACTTCTGCGACTAGGAGGACGACGGGGGTAGTCATCTTCATAATAATCTGCTCTAGAAGAACGATAATCTTCTGCGCCTCTGATGCGACGTTTAGCAGGATATTCTTCATAAGGCTCTAATTCATCGAACTCTGTTTCTGCATAGCTATACATGGGACTGACTGATCGTTCTTCATCTACAACAGGTGTGCGTTCCTTCGCTTGCTTAGTTGTTAGTCCTCGGAGACTTATAGCTTCTGCGGCAAAAAATATAGTAGAACCAGTTAATAAGAACTGACCAAAAGCTAAAATTGGGTCTAGTCGCCAACCCTGAAATACTAAAATACCTCCAGATAATAGGCCAATTGCTGCAAAGAAAATATCGTGATCTCTGGCTAGCTTCGGACGCCATGTGCGGAGGAAGTAGAGACCAGCTCCGGCCAAGGCCAGAACTATTCCCATGAGAGTCTGAAATCCGAATCCTAAATTTACCATTCTAAACCTCTTAGAAAAAATGTGCTTAAAACAAGTAATTGTCTCTATTTCCTACATAAATAAGATATTTTTGAGATCGATTATATTTATCTCAAAAAATCTGGTTAGGCAAAAATTTGGACATTGTTGCGTCCATTCTGCACAAAATGCGTAAAGTTGGCCTCGCCAAGTTGGCCTCGCCCAGTTATTTTGGCTTTTTAAGTTTGACACACTGGTTTTTCAAATCTCTTTACCTGTTTAATGCCGAGCCACGTGAGCTTCAGGACTGGCCACGCATCCCAAGGTGTTATGACCTAAATAACGTTTACTTTAAAAAAAGTGGGCTGGAATAACCATGTTCGCGACTCAAGCACTTTGATTAGATTTGTGGTTAGTCCTAATCCTAATAAGTTATAAGTTAGCTGTTGGAGTTGAAAATCTTTACCCTAACATAGGTATTAGAGCTTTAAGCTTTTTGTATATAGAAATTTCACTTAATGTTTATTGGATAATACATTCTCAATTTAACAAAGAAAAACCTCAGTTTGTGAGGGTTGGACAATTTTATCGCTTTCTACCTTTTTAAAGCTACATAATTGCATATTAGTAGGGGCGAACAGCCGTTCGCCCCTACTTTAAAAAGGTTTCTTAAGGTTTTTGGTCAACTATTACTTCTCTAGGAACGAGTAACTTTGTCCTTTTGGCTGACGAATATCAGAAAGACTGTAGCTGGAATCACTACAATTAAAGTTCCTGCTAACAGACTGAAGAAAAAGTTTGATAAGGAAGGTGTCATAAATTATTACCCTTTGTTACAAAAATTGATTTCCTTTAATTTTCAATATTAATCTATTATTTACTCAAAATTTTTCCCTACCATCTGGAAGCCGATCGAATTTTCAAGATATTTGTTTTGAGTATTTGGTACTTCCATCGTTTCGTTGCTATGAAGACCTTGGCATACCGTAAAATATTGGTTGAGTTTCAGGTTTGGAGAATATTACTCTGGCTTAATAATTTGCAATACTTTAATATAGATTTTATTTACAAAAGTTAATTTTTAGGTAGTTTTATGGATTATCTGACATTAGTTAATTGGACTTTAGGTGTGCGACTCGTTGGCCACTAAACTAGGGAACTAGGTATAAATGGCCTTTCCAAGTCAATACAGGAGGACAACCTCGACTTGTGAAAAACTCTTATATCCTTGATGGTGAAATTCCATCCACCTTGTTGTTGGGTTGACAGCATAGGCCACGGAGTAGCGACTGAACATCAATCTCCGAAGCTGGCTTAAAAGCGGGATGCGGACCAGTTACCGAGGAACGATACCGCAAGCAAAGGCTGACAAGTGGACGAACAGGAAGGTAATGAAACTCTCGTTAACCAAAACCATTCCAAAGGTAGCTATGGAATGTAGGACGAAAGTCAGGGGGTCTATGGATAATTTCATGTCTAAGAGGTTATCAGCAACCATACAGAACTCTCCGGGAGATTTTACCCCACTAAATCAGTCGTAATAAAGGAATAAGGGAACGAGGAAACCTCTCTAAGACACCTAAGAATACAGGTCGAAATCTTAGGAAGCCATTCAAGGTCAATCTACACAACGGATGTAGGTTTTAGGGAGAGTAGGATTGGGTAAGAAGCATACTAATTAATAATTAATAATTAATAATTAATAATTAAGAGCGGACGAATAAGAGTAAATATTCAGTATCTGAATTGCTTGGTTTTCCCTA
>NZ_JAAHHT010000213.1 GCF_010672085.1 Okeania sp. SIO3I5 | reverse complement strand
TATCTATGAGCAAACAATATCCCCTCTCCCCACACTCCCCACACTCCCCACACTCCCCACACTCCCCACACTCCCCACACTCCCCACACTCCCCACACTCCCCACACTCCCCACCCTCAGCAAACCCTAACTATTTCCTCCCCATCGCCATCATGCGATCGTAAACATGACGAGACAATTTAGGAAATATCTCCTCATCTGTTGCATAAGCAGCATCTTCCGCAAAAATCGCCAAAATATAAATAGCTCGATCATCCAAAGTTCTCACAAACGCCACATCCATACGATGTTTAGAAGTGAAACCAACCTTAGAACCAAAATAAACACTGCTCGGAGGTAGAGACTCAGCAAGAAAACCTTTTACTCCATTGTAGGGATCGTTCTGCCATACTTCCGGTGTTAAATCTCTAGTTAACAAATAAGCCATTCTCGTACTAAACTTAGGTGAAACTGCTTGCCTAGTATATATTTCATACATTAGTCTGCTAGCATGATCAGTTGAAATCAAATTTCGCAGAAACTTACCATTTTCCTTACGTAGTTGGCGATCGCGACCTACCGGACCTGTTTGACTAGGAGAATATCTAGGATAATTTTTTGTACTAACTATCAAACCTTGATAACCTGCTTTGTGAAAAAATTCATTGACTGATTTTCTTTTTTCCAACCAAGTATTTAATTTTTCTCCTTCCAATTTAACCCCTGATTTACTATCAGTAATTGCATCCAAAATTTTACTAGCAGAATCATTATGAGATTTCTGCATCATCGATCTTAAATCTCCATGAAACTTCGATTCATCATCAATTAAACCTTCTTCAACTGCCCCATAAAATGCAGCCATCCAAAATAATTTAGACACACTTGCAGGATATCTTAAAACTTGACCTTGATATCCAGCAAATGTGTGAATATCTTGGTTACTAACATCTATTAAACTAATAGATAAAGGTCCTGTAGGTAGCCCTTTTTCTTCAGCAATATTAACCAATTCATCAACTATTTCTTGTAACTGTGAGTTATAACGTTGGTATGGTTGTCTACGAACATTATAGGCAAATCCTAAATCTTCTATATCTGGTTCAGGAGCAGGAGGTACATAGGGAGGTATGAGGGTTGGTGATACAGAAAATTCAGGAGTAGGTATAAGTGTTTCTGAAACTGGACGACCTCTAAAAGGTAACATAATAACCCAGCTTACTGTCATTAGTACAGCAACTAAAATAAATATATTTTTATATTTTAACTGTGATAATATTGCCTTGATATTTTTAGTTTTAACTCGCCGAGGTACTGTAACTGGTCGTCGCTTAACTGCCCGATATGGTGGACGAACTCGACGAAATGTCTGGGGTGGTAGCTTTTCTGCCTGCATTTGAGTAGTATCTGAAAAATATAAGTAGTAATAATTTTATTGCTTTTGAGGACTGTACTATAAATAGTGTGAGATTTTCAACTATTCGATGTATATGTAAACCAATTATTAAAAACTGAAATTATCTTTGTATCTAAATACTTCCTTGGAATAACTAAACTATAACCATCCCTACCTTTTTTTCTAGTTAGCTATTCTTGATTTATCTGTGATTTTACCTTTTTAAAATGCTTGAATAATACTATAATAATACCTGCATAATTCAACTATAATTATCAGTATTTATTGTGGCGATCGTGAATATCAAACTCTGTAATAATGATTGTTTTTCTATACCTTTTAATAGCTTAAATTTGCCAATACATTTGGTTGAATGATTAATATTATTTACTTTGATAATATATTCCTGTTTTAGTTAGCTAGTGGGACTGTTCAGATAAGAATATTCAAATGGTAATTCATTCGGAATTTTCACCGGAAAATTGGGGTCTGAAACCTCCTCTTTACTCTTTTAAGAGGATAAAATAAAAAATATTCCTTATTTCAAGTCTCTGGGTTTAGCCAGAGGTAGTGTTTCACTGCACCACGTGAAAAACGCAGTTCCTCCGATAAGAGGCTAACTAATATAGCACTAAGCAAATAGTTTAGGGCATCTCTAAATCCTATTTGCGCAGCATGACCTAGGAAAATCCTTTGACAGTTTACTATTCCCTATTCACGCTTCGCGGAGCGCTATAACTGATATAGCACTACGCAAATAGTTTAGGACATTTCTAGTGTAACAAACCAAAGTGAATCGGTATTAATCAAAATAATATTGAGACCAAATAATTCTGCCTGGGGACTTTTAGTGGACTAATATAAATGTTTGCTACGAATCGCTATTCATAGTTATAGCAGTCGAAGTAAAAATGAGGACATTTGTAAATGCTCAAACGAGTGTCGGAGATTACTTCTGTACCTCGCTAACCCGATGCCTCCCCTCTCTATACGAGCGAATGGCCAGCAAATCCCTACTGTATGTTGCCAATCCCATGTCTTTCCTATGCGCGTAGCGCTATATTATGTTGCCAATTTTTTGTTACTTGTTGCCAATTTTTTTGTTACTTGTTGCCATTTTTTTTGTTACTTGTTGCCAATTTTTTAGCCCTTAGCATTAGAACTCAAATGTCTGTGAAGATATTCTGGTAGAGGTCAATATGCCACGATCAAAAAACAAAAAGGCCAAAATATTGAGAGATAAGGTTTTGAGGATATTGTCAATGACCAGTTATTTTGACCACCTGCCACTAAAAAGCCTAATTATTGACTATTAGGAAACTACCTATCAAAAGACACCAAGAAAATGTCAAAAAAACTAGATTTATTTCAAAAATTATCTGCTACAATATATAGGTACAGAACTATAGATAGTAGGAAAAATAAGGAGATAAAATGTCCACAGAAAAAATCAGAAGCGTTACTGTTTTGCAGAGTGATGAGGACTTTGGTGGTACACCAGAAACTCTCTATGGAAGTTCCCCTGGGAAGCGGAAAAAGAAAAAGAAAAAACAGGCAAGAAGTTTGAAGCCTTTTGAAAAAATGGTATTTTCAATGGCCAAGAAATATGACAAAGCTAGTAAAGATTATCGCGATCGTCACGAAAAATCTAACCGTAAAAAGAAAAATGGCTGGATTAAAGATTTTCCCAAAAACTATAACAAAGCTCTTAACAAGCTGGGTTCAGGTGGCCTAATAGGCGTACCTGGTTTTAAGAATTTTAAGTTGTTTGAATAAATAATTAAAACTTTATTGTGCTTTTGGTCTAATACCTGCGCTCTCTGTTAAGGAGTCGTGGGTATAAAGACCAATAAATTTTGTTGTATAACCAAGATAGTCACTGACCAACCTGGCATTAGGTCAACATAAACTCCAAGACTAAAGTTAACTTTTATTCCAATATAAAAGTAATGTCGAAGAAAAATAGGTAGACCGAAAAAAAGAGGAATGGTCAGTGAACATACTCCATGGTTCAAGTTAACAAATATAACCCAAAGTTTTTTGTTAAAATAGGCTAGCATTTTAATTAGTAGTCTCTATGACAAGCCGTAGAATAGCCGACTAACCATGGATCACTGAACTTAATCAAAGAATAACAATAATATAATACGTCAAAAAGCGTAGTATTAGACAGGCTATCTTCTAAGACTTGCTCTAACTGTGGAAATGTTAAAGAGTCTCTGTCTTAATCTGAAAGAGTGTTCAATCGGGAACATTGTGGCTTCAATTGTGATTGCTCCGCAACGCTAGCGCGAACGAGAGAATGCTAGTTTAAATCGAGGTTAGGCGGTCAGTGAGAGCTACGCTCCGCTAACGCGAACTACCGTGTGTGCCTGTGGACTGGATAACGCCGACGTTGCCAGATAGAAGCAGTAATAGAACAGATAATTTATAGATATCTATAAGCCAAATTAGGCAGGTGTGTGAGAAGCACAAGTTTAGATATACGTTAAGTGGGTTGGAGTGAATACCAGGAATTGGCAGAAAACTCAAAAAACCTAACAACCAACAGCAGTAAAGTTGTCCAGATTAAGCAACCCACCAAGTAAAGATACGAGAAAAAAATCCCTGCTTTTGGTAAAATGTCTTCAAGACAGCAACATAAATAGTAAAAATTAAGGAGAACTAAGAAAATGGTAATGACATCAGATTCGTATGAAAAAAAAATGAAGCAACAAGCAAACACCATTATCCTAGAATTCAGTGGGGGTGACAGTGATGATATCCGTGATTTGCGTCGGGGTGAGGGCAAGATATTTCAAAGAATAGGTAGAACAATAGCACAGCTACAGGAACAAGGTCAAGCAAGTGAGAACGTACAACCTATAATAGTAATTACTAAGAAAAAGAAAAGTAAGAAAGGACTTTTAGACTAACTAAATGATAATTTCATCAAGTCTTCACCCAATAGTGAAGACTTGATGTTTTGGTGAAAATGCTACTGGCCTGGGAGTGTATAGTAATGGGGCAATCTCCTTCTGAAAAGTCTAACCTACGTGTTCAAGTTAAAGAATAACAGAGGTAAAAACAGAAGCCGAAATCTTGCCCAAATCTACTACTGAAACATATATAAATCTTGGCACACATAAGTGTGGGTAAGTTCAGCATAACTGAAGCTTGTGGGAAACAAAAAAGATGATAAAATCTTCCCATCACAGTAACAAAAATAGTGAAAATTAAGGAGAAAAAAAATGGTGAAGCAACAAGCAAACACAATTATTATGGAGATGACTGGCACGAAAAGTGAAGATATTCGTGATTTGCGTCGAGGTGAGGGTAAGATATTCAAAAGAGTAGCCAGAATTATGGAAAAACTGAAGGAAGAAGGTGAAACCCCAGAGGATGCACAACCTATAATTGTAATTGTCAGGAAAAAGGGCAGTAGTAAGAAAGGATTGTTAGACTAAGTAACTAAGAAAATTATAAATAAAAATATCAAGCCATTGCTATTAAGCGATGGCTTGATGGTTTTGTTAGTGGTTAGAAACAGAGAAGACTATCCTTCCAGCCAAGAAATAATAAAAGAACAAAATGCAACGTCACTTATGTATTATTTGCAGAATTAAGAGTGATTATTAAAATATCTGATGCTGTAAAAAAAAATTTTGAAACTTCGCCACAAAATGTTTCAAAATATTCTATACTCCTAAAAGAATTACTGAGTTAAAATTAATAACGTGAAGATACTATTAGTCTGCACAGAAAAGTTGCCAGTCCCTTGTATCCGAGGAGGAGCTATTCAGACATATATAGATGGTATCCTGCCTTACCTAAAGCGAGACCATGAGATTACAGTATTCTCAGTAGCAGATCCAGACTTGCCAGATCGGGAAATTACAGACAATATTCGCTACGAGCGTGCTACGGCAGAAACTTCAGAAGAATACTATCAAGCTGTAGCTATATTTGTAGAAGGGCAAGAATTTGATTGGGTAATAATTTATAATCGTCCTAAGTATTTATCCTTAGTTGCGAAAGCAGCGCCAAATAGTCGCTTTCTACTTAGTATGCACAACGAAATGTTCCACGAGAAGAAAATTGACCCACAAGAGGCAATGATCTGTTTGGAAAGGGTAGAAAAAGTAGTGACAGTCAGTAAATTTATTGCTAATGGGATAGGCAAGTTATTTCCAGAATATCAACAAAAGCTACAACCAGTATATGCTGGAGTAGACCTCAAGCGCTTTCAGTCTAGATGGACAGAAGGGGTAAAAGAAAAACGAAAAGAAATGTTGGCGGCTCATGGTTGGGAAAATAAACAAGTAATCCTTTGTGTGGGGAGGTTAACAGATAAAAAAGGACCACATTTGCTAATATCTGCGATCGCCAAAGTAATCGAAAAACACCCATCTGCTGTATTATTGCTAGTAGGTAGTAAATGGTATGGAAATAACAAAGAAAATGATTATGTCCGTGAAATTAAAGCAGAGGCTGAAAAATTGGGACCAGCAGTTCAGATGACAGGATTTATTCCACCATCTGAAGTTGCAGATTATTTCCTATTAGGTGATATGTTTGTATGTGCATCTCAATGGGAAGAGCCTCTAGCTAGGGTGCATTACGAGGCCATGGCAACTGGACTATCTACTATTACTACTGCTAGGGGGGGAAACCCTGAAGTAATTATGCCCGGGAAAAATGGTATTGTAATCACAGATTATGAAAATCCAGATGCGTTTGCAGAGCAGATAGATTACTTATTATCTAAACCAAAGGAAAGTGAAGCCATGGGAAGAACAGGTCGTGAATTGGCAGAACTCTATTACAGTTGGTCAAGAGTGGCTTGGGATATTTTAAGTATTATAAACGATTCAACATCAGTGTCTTCATCTTTAGAAACACTGCAACAAATAGAGCAAGATAAGGAGGCAGGATAAATCTATTATAGTAGAGTAGACCTTAGTTAAATTAGGGTATAGAGCATTGACTTAATGAAAGAATAAGATATAATAAATGCAAAAGCATGCTATTTATACAGGGTGCTCTAACGCATAAATGAAATCTATTTTTTTAGGTATAGCTTGTATATTTTCTGGATAATCTGCTTATTCTCATCAAGTAATGCTCCTAATGGCAAACCCAATTTTTTGAGATTGGTTTTTTCAACAATTATCAAAAATAAAGTCTAAGATTTGTATTGGTTGATTTTATGAAGCAACAACAACAAAAGAATGACCCAACAGCTATTATTGGCATAGCTTGTCGATTTCCAGGAGCAGATGACTATAGCCAGTTCTGGAAAAATCTGGAAGCAGGAGTAAATAGTATCAGTGAGATTCCTCGCCAAAGGTGGGAAGTAGAAAAGTATTACTCTCCCATTTCTAACCAACCAAATAAAACAATTAGTAAATGGAGTGGATTAATAGAGGGTATAGATCAGTTTGATGCCCAATTTTTCGATATATCCCCCAGAGAAGCAACAAGAATGGATCCTCAACAGAGAATTATGTTGGAGTTGAGTTGGTCTTGTTTAGAAGATGGAGGTTATTCCCCTTTAGAATTATCAGGAAGTAAGGTAGGAGTATTTATTGGTGTTTGTAACTACGACTACGATCAGTTGCAACATCGAATTGAAACAAATGCTGATGGGCATAGTGGTACAGGTACTTGGACTTGTATGCTACCAAATCGTATTTCTTCCTTCTTCAATTGGCATGGTCCTAGTATTCCTATAGATACAGCTTGTTCAAGCTCTCTAGCTGCTATTCATTATGCTATTCATGCTATCTATAGAGGTGAATGTGAAACGGCACTGGTTGGTGGAGTTAGTATATGTTGTACGCCGATAAGATACATTCAAATGAGTCAGCAGGGAATGTTATCTCCAACAGGACAATGTAGAACATTTAGTAGTGATGCTGATGGTTACGTTAGGGGAGAAGGAGCAGGAACAGTTTTATTAAAGCCCCTGACAAAAGCAATAGAAGATGGCGATCGGATTTATGGTGTAATTAAAGGAAGTGCAATTAATCATGGAGGTAAGGCAAGAACTATAACATCTCCAAATGTCTACTCTCAAGCTCAAGTAATTCGATCGGCTTATACTGACGCTAATGTTTCTCCGAATACAGTATCTTATATAGAATCTCATGGGACAGGCACACCATTAGGAGATCCGATAGAAATTAATGCTTTGAAAAGAGCCTACAAACAACTTTATCAGCAATATGGAGTAGAAAAAACTGAGAAATCATACTGTGGTATAGGTGCAGTCAAAAGTAATATAGGGCATTTGGAAGGAGCAGCAGGAATTGCTGGATTAATCAAAGTATTATTAGCAATGAAATACAAAAAGCTGCCTCAAATTGTTAACTTCAAAGAATTAAATCCACGCATCAGTATTGAAGATACTCCTTTCTATATCATAGAAGAAACTCAAGAGTGGAAACGATTAAAGAATGAATCAGGTGAAGAAATTCCTAGACGTGCAGGTTTAAGTTCTTTTGGTATTGGTGGCGTCAATACTCATATTATATTAGAAGAAACTTCACAAGAAGTCAAAAGTCAAAAGTCAGAAGATAGCCTAGATCGTCCGCAACAGATTTTAACCCTATCAGGGCAGACAGAAAAATCACTGAAGGAACTAGCAACAAAATATCAAGCTTATTTAGAATCAAAAACTGAATCATCGCTACAAAATATCTGCTTCAGTGCTAATACAGGGCGAACACATTTGGCCGAAAGACTGGCAGTAATAGCAGAATCAAAGAGCGATTTACAGCAAAAATTAGTAGATTTTCTTCAGGATAATGAGATTAACGGAGTGTTAAGAGGAAAAGCAGAAAATCAGGAGAAGGAAATTGCTTTTCTGTTTACTGGGCAGGGTTCTCAATATGTAGATATGGGACGACAATTATATGAGACTCAACCCACATTTCGGAAAATTCTCAACCAATGCAATGAAATTCTGAAAAAATATCTAGAAGTTCCTCTATTAGAAGTTCTCTATTCTGAGTCAAGTTCTTCTTTGTTAGATCAAACAGCTTATACCCAACCTGCTTTATTTTCTATAGAGTATGCCCTAGCTAAGTTATGGGAATCGTGGGGAATTAAGCCTAATGTAGTAATGGGTCATAGTGTGGGAGAATATGTAGCATCAACAATAGCAGGAGTTTTTAGCCTAGAAGATGGTCTGAAATTAATCGCTATGCGGGGCAAGTTGATGCAGAAGTTACCATCTGGTGGTGAGATGGTGTCTTTATTAGCATCAGAATCTCAAGTCACAGAAGCTATAGGGGAGTATAGTTCCCAAGTGACAATAGCAGCAATTAATGGGCCAGAAAGTATCGTGATTTCTGGTGAGAGTGAAGCCATAGTAAGTGTTTGTAGTAAGTTAGAAGCGATGGGAGTAAAGACCAAAAAATTACAGGTATCCCATGCTTTTCACTCTCCTTTGATGGAGCCAATGTTGGCAGAATTTGCAGCAGTAGCTCAGGAAGTTACCTATAGTCAGCCTCAGATACCAGTTATTTCTAATGTTACTGGTGAAAAAGTGACTTCAGAAATGACTACTGCAGAATATTGGGTAAATCATGTCAGGCAACCAGTAAAATTTGCTCAAAGTATGAAAACTTTGCACGAGGAAGGTTATCAGATATTCTTGGAAATAGGGCCTAAACCAATATTACTGGGCATGGGACGTCAATGTGTACCAGGAGATTCAGGAGTATGGTTGCCGTCGTTACGTCCGCAGAAAATCCCCCTCCAGTCCCCCTTAGAAAAGGAGAAGCCAGAGGATGAATGGCAACAGATGCTATCAAGTTTAGGTCAGTTGTATGTACAAGGTGCTAAAGTAAATTGGTCAGGATTTGACCGAGATTATTCTAATCAGAAAGTAGCATTGCCAACTTATCCATTTGAGCGAGAAAGATATTGGCTAGATACTTCTAATCAGCAGCAGAATACTACTAATCAAAGTTCAAATTTAGTTCAAGAACTACTTGGTAAAGCTGATATAGAAGGATTAACTCAAGAACTGAAGTTATCTGAAGAATTAACAGAAGATGAACAAAAATTATTGCCTAAGTTGTTAAATATTTTAACAACTCATCATCAAAAATATTTGCAAAATCAAGGTGATATAGTTGGTGATTTTTATGATGAGTTAGCTTCCTTTATAAATGAAGAAGCAATTTTGAACTATATTCCTTTGCCGGGGATTATTAAAGGATTTTCATGGGTTCAATTTTTCGCAAAATTGGAAACACAAGAAAAATACCACAAATTAGCATCAACAGCCCAGCAAGAAATTAGAAATATAGGTTTGCAGAAAGTCGATTTTGATTCTTGTCAGAAAGTTCTAGATATTGGCTGTGGTCATGGAACAGATTTAATGGCATTAGGTCAGAAGTATAATCACTTAGAGCTTTGTGGCTATACAATATCAGAAGGGCAAGTAGAAGTAGGAAATCAAAAAATTAATCAATTAAAGCTACAAGATAGGGCAAAAATTGTTAATGGAGATAGTTCTCAGGATGAGTTTCCAGATAATTACGATTTGATATATGGATTTGAAGTAATTTGTCATATCAAAAAGAAAAAAGAACTATTTTTAAACATCAAAAATCACTTAAAAGATAGGGGTAATTTCGTCATGTCAGACTTTATCTCTAACGCTTCATTTGATATTGATTATGATGCTCACTCGTCTTATCTGATAACTCAAAAAGAATGGCTATATTTACTATCAGAAAGTCAGATCAAAATTCTACGTTATGTAGATATTAGTAAGGAGATTGCTAATGGTTTAGACGATCCTAATTTTCCAGAAAATCTCGACTATGTATGTAAGAAAAGTAATTTAAACGAAAATGCGAGAGTAGGGTTGCAATCTTATGACAATTTATACAAAATGTTGCGTAAGGGGCTAGTCAGTTATGTAGTAATGACAGCTCAAAAGCAAGAGTCATTGTCAGTAGATGAAATTTATAAGTGGAACCAAGAAATTCTCCAAAATCCACTACATTACTCCGATGTTTCATTACAACAACTTTTCTATGGAGTGGAATGGAAAAAAATAGGTCCTCGACAAGAACAGAGAAAACAACTACAGCCGAAAAATTGGATAATATTCAGCGATCAAGATGGTGTAGGTGAAAGACTGAAAAATGTCCTAGAAGAAAGAGGCGATCGCTGTTTAATGGTATTTATAGGGGAAACCTATAAGCAAAAGGACACAGGAAGTTGGGAGTTAAACCCATCTAATCCAGCAGATTTTGCCAGTTTTTGCCAAGATGCCAAGGTGACAGTTGGGGAAAATCTGAAAATAATTCACTTGTGGAGTTTAGAGACTACAACTTCTGAAGAACTAACTCAGTCTACTTTAGAATCAGCACAAAAGTATAGTTGTGGTAGTGTGTTGCACCTAGTACAAGCTATAGCTAAACACTCGAACTTAGACTCAGCTTCACCTCAACTGTGGTTAATGACTAAAGGTTCCCAGTCGGTATTGCCTACAGAAGAAGTAGCAATAGCCCAAACCTCACTATGGGGATTAGGAAAAGTTATATCTCTGGAACATCCTCAATTATGGGGAGGACTACTAGACTTAGATCGATCTTCCATAAATGGAGCAGAAGGATTACTAAAAGTTCTAGAAGATGAGCAAGAAGAAGATAGACTAGCCCTTCGTAACGGAGAAGTTTATGTAGCTCGTTTAGAAAGAAAACTCTTAGCAGAATCTCAACCAGTATCTTTGAGTAACGAAGGAACTTATTTAATTACTGGGGGCACGGGAGCATTAGGATTGAGTGTGGCTCAATGGTTAGTAGAGAAGGGATGTCAAAATCTAGTATTGATTAGTCGCTCTCAGCCATCAGAGTCAGCACAACTGAGAATTAATAGTTTACAGAAACAAGGGGCAGAAGTAGTCGTAACTCAAGCAGATGTATCTGTTCCAGAAGATATGGAGAAGGTATTTAAGCAAGTGCAAGAAACAATGCCACCTCTCAAAGGAGTAATTCATGCAGCAGGAGCCATAGGATTTGACTTGCTTCAGGATTTAGAACTTTCTCAACTCGAAGCCATACTGCGTTCCAAAGTAGTAGGAGGATGGGTGCTACATCAATTAACTCAGAAGCTAGAGCTAGACTTTTTTGTGAACTTCTCGTCCATTGCCTCAGTATGGGGTTCAAAAGGCCAAGCTCACTATGCAGCAGCCAACCATTTCTTAGATGGATTAACTTATTATCGCCAATCTCTGGGATTACCAAGCCATACCATAAATTGGGGGCCTTGGGCAGGGGGCGGAATGGCAACAGGAGAAGCCATGGATTGGTTAAATCAGATGGGA
Organism: Okeania sp. SIO3I5; assembly: GCF_010672085.1. GTDB lineage: Bacteria > Cyanobacteriota > Cyanobacteriia > Cyanobacteriales > Microcoleaceae > Trichodesmium. The sequence continues at coordinate 4,895 of NZ_JAAHHT010000213.1, read as the reverse complement.
GTCAAACCACTAGAACCAGAAAAAGCAATAGGTGCTTTGGAGAAAATATTAGGAAGTGATAACCCTCAAACAGTAGTAGCAGATATAAATTGGGATTTATTTAAGGAACTCTATGAACTAGGAGGTAAAGGTTCATTTCTGGGAGAAATTTCACTAGACTCAGAAGCAACAAATGCAGGACAGACTTCGGGAGCTAGATCGGAATTGTTAGAACAACTTTATCAAGCTCCAGAAAGTGAACGGAACGAAATACTCATTGAACAGTTGCAAAATGATGTAGCGAAAATTATAGGATTATCAAAATCTAAACTTCCCGATCCTGAGTTAGGATTCTTTAAAATGGGAATGGATTCCTTGATGGCTGTTGAGCTAAGAAATTTGTTGAGTTCTACTTTTAGGTCTTCCATTAGTACAGCTACCTTGTTTGAAAAGTCTAATATAAAAGACTTAGCCGAATACTTAATCGCAGAAATTTTCTCAGAAGAGGAAGAACAAGAAGTAGAGGTTAGTGATAGTCAAGAAACAACTGCTCCCAAGAAGATAGAAACAGAATTTGAGGGAGAAATTGATAGTGCGATCGCCTCAGAATTAGAAGAAATTCAAGCTTTACTGAAGGAGGAAAACTAGAATGAGCAATGCTTCCCAGACAAAACAACAAAACATCTTATCCAAAGAAGTCCTTCAAAGTTTGAAGGAAATGCGAAGTAAGCTCGAAGCAGTCAACAAAGCTAAAACAGAACCAATCGCTATTGTTGGTATGGCCTGTAGATTTCCTGGAGGAGCGAACGATTTATCAAAATACTGGAAGTTATTACATGATGGTATAGATGCCATTACTCCAGTGCCTCCGGAACGTTGGGATGTGGATGCTTATTACGATCCCAATCCAGAAATCCCAGGAAAAGCCTATACCAGACATGGTGGATTTATTGAGCAAGTTGACCAGTTCGATCCCTTGTTTTTCGGCATTTCCCCCAGAGAAGCGGTTAATTTAGACCCTCAGTACAGATTACTTTTGGAGGTAACATGGGAAGCATTGGAAAATTCTGGACAAACCTGGGCAAATCTGAAGAATAGTCTGACAAGTGTATTCATGGGAATTTCGACGGATGACTATTCTACGGTGATCTTAAATGAAGCGAATAGTTATCCTACTCTCGGCAGTAATAGAAGTATTGGTATAGGTCGAATTTCTCATATTTTGGGTCTACAAGGATCTAATATACAGGTAGATACAGCTTGTTCGAGTTCTTTAATTGCAGCACATCTGGCTTGTCAGAGTTTGCGTTCAAAAGAATCAAACTTAGCATTAGTGGGTGGAGTTAATTTAATATTATCCCCCTTTAGCACTATTGGCCGTTGTCAACTGAAAGCACTATCTCCTGATGGCCGTTGTAAGACTTTTGATGCTTCTGCCAATGGTTATGGCCAGGGAGAAGGGTGTGGCGTGCTAGTTTTAAAGCGTTTGTCTGATGCAGTTAGGGATGGGGATGTAATTTCCGCTGTTATTCGAGGTTCTGCTGTTAATCACGATGGGCCTAGTAGTGGAATGACAGTTCCCAATAAAATGGCTCAAAAGCTGGTGATTCAACAAGCTTTGACAAATGCTAAGTTAGAACCAAGTCAAGTTAGTTATTTGGATGCTCATGGTACGGGAACTTCTTTGGGCGATCCGATTGAGATAGAAGCTCTGGCAGAAGTATATGGGAAAAAACGTCCAGCAGATACTCCCTTAATTGTGGGATCGGTAAAGACAAATCTGGGACATTTGGAAGCAGCAGCAGGGGTATCATCTTTAATGAAGGTGATTTTAGCTCTGAAGCATCAGGAAATCCCTCCTCATTTACATTTAAAACAACCAAATCCTCTTGTAGATTGGGATAGATTACCAATAAAAATTCCTACTGCTTTAATGCCTTGGCCTGACGAGGGAAAACCAAGAATAGCAGCAATTAGTTCTTTTGGTATGGGTGGCACTAATGCTCATATAATTTTGGAAGAATTTCCAAAGTCGGAAGAATCCCCCCAACCCCCCTTTGAAAGGGGGGATGATTTAGAGCGATCGCTACACATATTAACCCTATCAGCAAAAACAGAACAAGCTTTAGAAGATTTAGTCAGTAGTTATCAAAAGCATTTAGAAACCTATCCAGATTTGCCAGTAACAAATGTATGCTACACGGCTAATACAGGAAGGAAACATTTTAAGCATCGACTAGCAGTTATTACTTCCGATCAAAAAGAACTAGCAGAAAAGCTACTTGATTGGCAAGCAGGAAAAGAAGTAGTTGGACTATCTTCTGGAGAATTTGATAGTGGTAGTGCAAGTTCTAAGGTAGCTTTCTTATTTACAGGCCAAGGTTCCCAGTATATAAACATGGGTAAGGAACTGTATGAAACTCAACCAACTTTCCGTCAAGCTTTAGATCGATGCAACGAAATTTTACAGCCCTATCTAGAACATTCCCTGTTAGAAGTTATTTACCCTAAAGATGAACAAAAGTCAAGTTCTAATTTGTTAGATCAAACAGGTTATACCCAACCTGCTCTATTTGCCATTGAATATGCTTTGTTCAAACTATGGGAGTCTTGGGGGATTAAACCAACTGTAGTCATGGGGCATAGTGTAGGAGAATATGTGGCAGCAACAGTAGCAGGAGTTTTCAGTCTAGAAGATGGTCTGAAATTAATTGCTATGCGGGGAAGGTTGATGCAAAAGTTACCCTCCGGTGGAGAGATGGTAGCAGTGATGGCTAAAGAATCTCAGGTGACAGAAATTATAAGTGACTATAGTTCAAAAGTAACCATAGCAGCGGTTAATGGACCAGAAAGTATGGTAATTTCTGGTGAAAGTGGAGCGATCGCCACCATTGTTAGTAAATTGACAGAAATGGGAATTAAGAGCAAAAAATTACAAGTGTCCCATGCTTTTCATTCCCCATTGATGGAGCCAATGTTGGCTGAGTTTGCAGCAGTAGCTCAGGAAGTGGTCTATAATCGGCCGAAAATACCACTTGTTTCCAATGTAACTGGTACAAAAGCAGGAAATGAAATAACTAAGGCAGAATATTGGGTAAACCATATCCGACAACCAGTCAGGTTTGCTCAAAGTATAAAAACATTGCACGAACAAGGGAATGAACTTTTCTTGGAAATCGGACCAAAACCAATTTTGTTAGGCATGGGACGTCGATGTATATCGGAAGATTCAGGAGTATGGTTGCCATCATTACGTCCGAATAAAATCCCCCTCCCGTCCCCAAATAAAATCCCCCTCCCGTCCCCCTTGGAAAGGGGGAGGCCAGAGGATGCTTCGCTTTTGAAGGATGGGAGGCCAGAGGATGCTTCGCTTTTGAACGATGAATGGCAGCAAATGTTATTGAGTTTAGGACAGTTGTATGTTAAAGGAATAACAATAAATTGGTCAGGGTTTGACCAAGATTATACTCGTCAGAAAGTAGCATTGCCCACATATCCATTCCAAAGACAACGTTGCTGGGTAGAAATAACAGAAAACAAACATCAGAAAAATCAAAAGTCAGAAAATATTAGTGAGACTTCAATTGTTAAACTACTTACTCAAGGAAAAACAGAAGCACTTACTCAGCAATTAGAAAAAGCGGTAAATTTTTCACCAGAACAGCTTAAAGTTTTACCAGAAATATTAGATGTATTAGCTAAACAACAACAGGAACAATTAGCAGCAGTAACTATTAAAAATTGGTTCCATGAAATTCAGTGGAAACCTTTAGCTCAAACTCAATCAAAAACAAATATTCAGTTAAGTAATTGGCTGATTTTTGCCGATACCACAGGAGTTGCCGAAAAATTAGCCAAAAAATTACAACAAGAAGGTCATCAATATAGTTTAGTTTATAGAGGAGAGAGCTATCAAAAACTAGCAGCCGGAAAATATCAACTCAATCCTGCTATTCCTGAAGAATTTAAAAAGCTGTATCAAGAAGTGCAAGAAAGTAGTCAAGTTCCACTATCAAAGTTAATTCATTTGTGGAGTTTAGATGCTCCCGAATCCAAAGATTTAACCCTTAGCACTTTAGAGGAAACTCAACTATGGGGGTGTGGTAGTGTCATGTACTTATTACAGGCTTTACTCAAAAATATAAGCACTGCTCAACTATGGTTGATAACTCGTGGCTCTCAGTCAGTATTATCTAAAACAGAAAATAACATACCAGGATTAGCAGCATCATCTTTGTGGGGATTAGGTAGAGCGCTGTCTATAGAACATCCTCAATTATGGGGAGGATTAGTGGATATGGCTCCACAAGCTTCAGAAGCAGAAGCGGACGAGGTAGAAATGCTATGGGAATTGTTAGTTAATGAACCCGAAGAAGATAATCTAGCTTTACGGGGCAAAAATACTTATGTAGCTCGTCTGGTAAACCAAGATACTCCAGAATTTCCTCAATCCCTGACATTATCATCCGATGGTAGTTACTTGATAACTGGAGGATTAGGAGCTTTAGGATTACATACCGCCCAATGGTTGGCAGAAAAGGGAGCGAAAAATATTGTTTTAACTGGGCGTCGTCCTCCATCAGAAAACGTCCAAGAATCTATACAAGAGTTAGAACAAAAAGGATGTCAAGTCAAGATTTTATTAGGGGATATTGCCATTGAAGAAGAGATAGAAAAAATTCTGGAAGAGATTCAGGCATCTTTACCAACACTGAAAGGAATAATTCATGCAGCAGGAGTGGTAGATGATGGAACTATACAACAAATGAATTGGGAACGTTTTACTAAAGTAATGTCGCCTAAAGTAATAGGAACTTGGCACTTACACAAATTAACTCAAAATTTACCACTAGATTTCTTTGTCTGTTTCTCCTCGATGGTTTCCCTAATAGGTTCCCCTGGCCAAGGAAATTATA
>NZ_JAAHHT010000212.1 GCF_010672085.1 Okeania sp. SIO3I5 | reverse complement strand
AAGTCCATTCTCTAACATTTAACTCTTTCTTGCCACCTTTAAACCCACAACAACTACATTTTTGAGAAGTGGGTTCCCATCTATTTATGACTCTAAACTCACGACCATATTTCTCGCACTTAGCCTCAGTTAAAGTTCTAAATTTTCTCCAACCTAAATCACTAATTGCTTTAGCTAATTTACGGTTACGAACCATACCAGAAACATTCAAATCTTCCAGTACAATAGTGTCGTAATTTCTAACTAAATCAGTTGATAACTTGTGTAAAAAATCAGTCCTAATATCTTTAATTTTTCCATGAAGTTTGGCTATTTTTAATCTACGCTTTTCACGACGTTTACTACCTGGTTGAGTCTTAGCAAACTTTCTTTGAAATTTAGCTAACTTTTTGAGGTTTTGTTTTAATGGTTTTGGTGCTTCAAACTTTTCACCATTACTCAAAGTAGCAAATGTGCTGATACCTAAATCAATGCCAATAGAACTGTCAGTTTTAGGCAATGACTCAGGACTAATTTCTACAACAAAACTAGCAAAATAACGACCAGCACTGTCTTTAATTATAGTAACTGAACTAGGTTTAAGCGGCTTAGGTCTTGACCAAACTATTTTAATTTTACCTACTTTTGGCAGATATATTTTATCTTGACCAATCTTGTAATTAGCTCCTACAAATCTAACTGCTTGTCTGGACTTTCTAGTTTTAAATTTAGGAAGTTTAACTTTTATACCTTTTCGCTTAGCAGTACAACTATTAAAGAAATTATTGTAAGCTTGGTCTAAGTCTTTTAAGGATTGCTGTAATGGAGTAGAAGCAACCTCTTTTAGCCAAAGCAATTCTTTCTTGGCTTGAGTTATGAATTGTTTAGTTAAGTCAACATAACTAGGTTTCTTTTGCCCACTAGAATATAGTTGATTACAATATGCTAAACTTTGATTCCAAACATATCGACAACAACCAAATAGTTGATTTAATTTAGTTATTTGTATATGATTTGGATAGATGCGATATTTATATCTAGCTTTCAATGTTTTCGACCTAATTTTTCTCTACTATGTAATTAGCTAATTCTAATTTTTCCTTAGCTTCTTGACTGACAATAAAATCAATAAATTCTTCAGTTACAGAAGTAGATTCAGCAGAAAAAACAATCCCTATAGTTTGGCTAATTTTATATTTACCATTTTGTACATTAACCTTATTAGGAATAGCATTATTAATACTAAGTAAATTAACAGCAAATTCTTTTAGCTCTTCCGAGTTAGGCATAACACCAATACTATAAGGTGTAGTTGCCACAGCTTCAAGAACTTCATCATCTTCTTGAAAAATAATCGCTGTTGATATGACTTGAAGATTTTCTCCTAAAATATTTTCTCGCAAAATCTGCTTTTCTGTTTCATCTTCAGCTATGTCTAATAAAATAATCTTAGCATCAGGTCCTCCTAAATCTTTCCAGTTACTAATTGTACCATTATAGATACCTTGAATTTGCTCCGTACTAAGATTGGAAACTCCTTTGACATTTTCATTAGTAATTAAAACCAAGAAATTTTTTACTATGGGAATGTATTTGAGATTTTCTGGTGTTTCTGCTGTTGTTAATTGCTGACTAATAACTCCAATATTAATTAACCCATCCTTAACACCTCTAATACCGCCACTGCTTTGACTACTAGGCATAAAAGTAAATTCAATGGAGTTATTTTCGTAAGCATCTGCCAATATTTCCATGATAGGATAACCTTCAGAAGAACCACCTATTTTAATTTCTTTCTGCGCAGTTTCTTGGAAGTCGCTATTCCCTGTACAACTCGTCACAGTTGCCACAGTTAATATCCCCATAAATGCAATTAATAAATTTTTGAGTTTCATAATACCAGTCAGACTAATTTTCAAAAAGAATTTTACCAACGAATAATTAAGTGCAATTATAAAGACTTTATCGGAGATATCTCTTTTACAAAAAAGATAATTTACGACCTAAAAAATGGTACTAAAACCATTCATTCTGACTCCTAAAAAATAAATTTATTATGACCAAAAAATAAGGTCTCAAGCCTCCTCTTTTAAGGAGATGAAAAAAAAATCAGGCTTCAGTATTTCAAGCCTCCCTATTCCATAAAGGTACTGATAACTGATAACTGATAACTGAAATGACTCCTGACTCCTAAAAAATATCTAATCTTCCTCAATATACTCTGCCATATTTGGTAATTCTCCGATTTTAGCAGTAAGTAACTGGGGACCAGCAATCACAATTTTTGTTGCACCTTCTTCCACAAGCTCAAATACATATCCCTCTATAGTACGTCTTTCTATTACTTCCTGAGTGTCTAACTCCACATCCTTTCCTTTAGCTTTACGTTTCACCCGTTTCAAAACATCACCAGCTAAAGCACGATAACCTTCCAACATAGAGTTTTGTAGTTTATGCAAAGGATTAGATCCCAACCAACCACTCTGCCCCAATTCACCAATTACATCATGAATTGAGTTATTATTAATAAAAAATACAACTCTCAATTTAGTTTGATTTTTTTGTGCTTCTGAGACTGCTCTCCACATTGCCTTATCATAAGCGTAGGGATTCGCAACCACCAACCAGATACTCATGTCTTACACTCCCAACCCAAATAAAGGCCAATAAAATTTCGCCATTGCCAAGAATATCAAAGTCCCCACTAATTTTAGCAATAAGCCACGCTTAAAAGCTTCAGAAGGCGACACATAACCACTACCCATAATAATGGCCATTACCGGGGTACTGACTGGTAACAGAAAAGCCAAACCCGATGGCAGAGTAATACCCAACGTCATTGCCCTTGGATCTATTCCATATTTAGCCGCCAAAGCAAGTCCAACTGGCATCAAAACTGCCACTGCAGCAGCATTACTCATTCCCTCTGTCAAAAAAGTAATAATCAAAACCATTGCCAGAAAACAAACAAAACCAGAATTAATCCATGAACCTAACAAAATTTCTGCCAATGCTTGTGCTGCTCCTGTATCTCGTAACACCGCACTTAGAGCAATAGCACTACCATACATCAAAAAAATACCCCAGTTAACATCCTCTTCTACTTCCTGCCAACTTGCCAAACCAAAAATGAAACTACACATAACCCCAAAGAAAGCTATTGTATCTAGTCCCCAAGCTTTTCCTTGAAAAATCCATAACAAGACTATTCCAGTCACTAATACCAATGTACCAATTTCTCTGGCTGAAATTGCCCCAAGACTTTTCGATCTAATTGCGAGAAATTTTCGGGCATTAGATAAAGAAACTACTTGACCTTTTCCTATTTGTAATAGTACAAAATAAGAAACTATTAACATCAGCACAACTAAAGGAATAGACCAAATAAACCACTCGGCAAAAGTGATATCGAATTCTTGTTGTGTTGTCCTGCGCAGCACTCCTAATGCTAGAGGCGCCCTAGCTCCCCCCAGTAAAGTTGCAATACCACCAATACCGCAACCCCATCCCAAAGCTAAAAATGCTGCTAGTCCAAAACGTCCACCTGGTTTAGCCCCTGCGGCTTGGACAACTTCTATAACTACTGGGAATAACATGGCCGTGACTGCATAAGAACTAATTACAAAGGACATCAGGGCAGAAAGAATTAAAATAGAAGCAATAAGGGTATTTTGGCTATTACCAAAACGGGAAACTACTGTTAAAGCCAGACGAGTGCTAAGTCCGGAACGTTGAATGGGACTGGCTAGAATAAATGCTCCTAATACAAAGAATACTGCTTTATTGCCGAAATAGGCATAAGTTTCTGTAGGGGTAAGACTGCCACTCAAGGGAATTAAAAATAGTACCATTAAGCCTGTGACTGCTACTGGTAAGGCATTCGTTGCCCACAGGAAAGCTGTCACTCCAAATACTGCTAAGGCTCCTTTTGCTTCTTTTTCTACTCCTGTCATTGGAAACAGAAGAATACCTACATAGATAAGTGCCGCAGCTACAAACCAAAGCCAACGGTACTGAGGTTGACGAAGTATTCGTAACCAATTACGAAGATGTTTGATGTTTTCCATTGATATGAATAATAAGTTTTAACGTAGAGATTTGATTATATAGCGCTACGCGCTAGGGAATAGGAAATAGGGAATAGGAAGGGGTAGTGCAAGGAAGTGTGGGAAGTGTGGGAGGTGTGGGAAGTGTGGGAAGTGTGGGAAGTGTGGGAGGTGTGAGAGGTGTCGGAGGTGTGGGAAGAAATTACAAAACTTATCAGGACTTACGCAGAACCACCATATCTAGTAGTGGCGAGTCGCGACTCGCCACTACAGATGGTGTATGATTTGATATGCGTGGGTAAGTCCTGCTTATGTATCTTCGCCACTACTATGCAGGACTACCAAAAATTAATTTTTATTGAAAATATTTATTGGTAGATTCTTTTTTAGGTAGATTTAGATAATCTTTTTAGTTAATAATTACTTTTATTGCTGATTTAGTATTTACATCTTGGAAAATTAGAGTTACAAGGTAAATGTTCATTTTATCATAGTTAATATCTTAAGTAAATAGATTAATTGAACTTTAAATCCCTTTTTTTAGTCAGAATTTAAACTTTGTTTTTAAGAGGAATTTGTGAATGGAAAATAAGAATCAAACTGGTGTAACAGTATGGTTTACTGGTTTAAGTTGTGCCGGCAAAACCACTCTAAGTTTCGCTGTCGCAGAAGAGTTGCGATCGCTTGGTTATACAGTAGAAATTCTTGATAGTACCGTTGTACGTCAAGATATTGGTAAAAGTTTAGGTTTTAGTAAAGCTGACAGAGATGAAAATATCCGCAGAATTGGCTTTTTAGCACATCTTTTAACTCGTAATAATGTGATTGTTTTAGTATCTGCCATTTCTCCTTATAATGAAGTTCGTTCTGAGGTAAAAAAACGCATTGGTAACTTTATTGAAGTATACGTTAATGCACCTCTAGAAGTTTGTGAAGCACGGGATAAAAAAGGACTTTATCAACTTGCTAGATCGGGAGCAATTAAAGAATTTACTGGTATTGATTTACCTTATGAAGCACCACCTAACCCTGATGTTGAATGTCGCACTGACTTAGAAACAGTCGCAGAAAGTCAAGAAAAAGTTATACTAAAAATGATAAATAATGGTTATTTAAAACCTCGTAATTTTTCTCATAGTAGTGCTTATTTTTTTGATATTTAAAGGAATAAGGAAGGAAGAAAAGAGGTATATTTTTAATTTTGAAATAAAAGGGTAAAACGATATTTTATTGTAGGAGTTTGGTCTCCAAACCCAAGCAGAAATGACATGGATAAAACCATAAGATAGTAGTCTAGTAGGGTGCGTTAGCAAAGCGTAACGCACCGAAATATTTAGCGTAACACACCGAAATATTCAGGTTTGGCGGTGCTGAAAACTGACAAATTCAGACTTCTGAAAGGTTCTCTACTCATTTACAGCACTTTTTAGGATGGTGAGGTACAGTTGAAAACTAATCTCTCTTTCATATTTACTAAAGTGATAAAACTTTGTACTTCACTAACTCCGAAACTGCTGTAAGTACACAATATAGATATAGTCCAGTAGTAGACCGACACATCTAAAATGGTGCGTTACGCTGCGCTAACCCACCCTACTGGACTGACACTTTATAAAAAGAGGTAATTATTAATTATTAATTATTAATTATTAATTATTCCATATAACTTCGTTCTCAACCTTTCTAATTCTGCCTCAATTACCTGATTTTGAGACTTTAATAACTCCAATTCTGTTTTAGAATTATATAACTGACTTCGTAATTTTTCTAACTCTGACTCAACAGTTTGAAGCTGAGGTTTTAATACATTCACTTCATCCTGAGATTGTATGGCAATAGGTCTATATTTTGCTAATTGCTCCTGAAATTGTAATAGTTCAAACTTTAATCTTTCAACCTCATATTCTTCAGAATTAACTTCAAGTTTCTCACCATTATAAATATGATTAACTACCTCTTCTGTCAGCATATTCTTAACTTCTTTAAAATGAATTCTATGTAGAAATGGATCGGAAAGTAAAGGAATATAGTACATACAGTCAGAAAAATAATAATGTGTCACCTGACTATATCTAGTTCGATTTTTATCTAAAACAGGACTGCCTCCATGAAGTAAATTTGCCGCCCAAATTAAAGCTTGCCCTTTCTTGACATAAAGTTCTACTTTTTCTAAACCATTGTGTTCAATTAATGACTGTAAAAACTCTTCATATACAGGATAAATATCATAAGGTTTATTCTGATAACTACCCGTAATTCCCAAATCGTTTAAATCAAAAATTGGTAATTTATGACTACCAGGATAATAATGTAACGGACCGTTATTAGCATCTATATCTTCAAGAGCTATCCAAACTCCACACATAAATCTAGCAGGAACTGAACTAAAATGTATACTGTCACTATGAGTAGATTGTTCGGTACCAAACCTAAAATTTAGGGTTTGAAAAGGAATTGGTTCTCGCTGATAAAGTATTTTTAATAGGTTAATAATTTTGGGAGCAGTGGCAATTTCTTTGACATCTTGATTGAACGTCCAAGCATCTTGAATTCTATCGTAATAAATCCAAGCTGATTCTACTTTGCCTTTGTCTCCATATATGGGAGTTAAATTATTAACTATTCTGTCTATAATTTCTCCAATATTTTCTATGCCTAAATCATCTATAATTACATAGCCTTGTTCTGCAAATTGTTTGACAAATTTTCTAGTTTCATTATCTAAATTTAATTGACTGAAAATTTGTTCAAAAAAAGGTGACTCTACCCAAGGTAGATTCATTACAGGAATAGTCATTTTTGTATCTTTTGTTTGGCTCATCTTTGTTAAAAATAAGGTAAGCATTCAGCAGTCAGCATTCAACTCTCAATTTCATTATCTTGAGAGAAGGAATTGGCATCTTTATGATTTCAACGGATTAAAAGTATGGGTAAAAGCTCATGCTTGCTTCATTTATTAAAAAGCTGAAAGCTGACAGCTAATAGCTGAATGCTTACAAAATAAGACGTAATATCATATCCTTTATAAATAGCTATACCATAAATAATTTTTCGGTCAGTCAGAAAAACTTTATCCTTTTCTAAAAAGCTAGAAAATCATTTATGAGCTACCCAGGTATTTCATTTTTAGTAGTTTTTGAACGAGATGAATTAGATTTTCTAGGCATTACTATCCTCACTATCCTCATTAAATAATGTTTCTAAACTACGATAACCGCTAACAATCCGAACAATGACAATACCTTCATCAGGAGGATAATAAAAGATCATATAATCTTTAACTAAAAACCCCCTTAAATTTAGTCTGATTTGCGAATAGGATTTCCCCATTTTCGGAAAATTAGCAAATCATTTACATTTTTGGCGAATTGCATCAAATAAGTTATTAGTGCAGGATGGCAGAAATAACTGACCAGTTACAAAATCCTAAAAGCCTCACTAAGCAAGACTTTTGAATTTTTAATTTTGAATTCCGCGTAGCGGCACTAGCTGAATAAGGATTATTTTTGGCAAGATAATCACAAATTTCATTAATATCTTTAACTGCATCCTCAGAAAATTGATACTTTGCCATTATTCTAATCCATATTCATTTTTTAACCTAGCTTGTAACTGCTCAAAAACTAATTCTCCATCTTTCACATTTCCTACTAAAATTTGTTCAGTTGCCCTATCAATTTTTTGGCGTAATTCCTTTAGTTGACTATCAACTTCATCACGCTCTTCAGCTAAAATAATGACTTCTACTTTTTGACCTGCTGCAAATGGCAAATCTGATCAAACTAACTGCTGAGGATTATCAATTGTTACATATTTTTTGTAAACATTCATAAGACTAAATTTCAAAAAATAAGGTATCAAATATCCCCTATCCAAGGAGTTCATTAATGGATAATGGATAATGGATAATTACCTCTCCCTTTTAGGGAGAGGATTGACGCGGTAGGGAAAAAATTTATTTCTCTTGGTTGATTGGATATGGCGCCGGTCACCTATCCATCCCATCCTAACGGACTGCTCCGCTTGCCAACCGCTTTTTTCCCCTTGAAAGGGGGAGACTTCAAACCTGAATTATCTAATTGTTTAATTGTTTCGGTGAAAAAAATATTCGATTCAGTATTTCCAACCTCCAAATTCAGCGATCGCTACTGATAATTAATATAGCAATCCGCGCTTATGTTGTAAGATTTTATTGTAGGGGTTTGGTCTCCAAATCCCTTAGCGCTTGGGGAAAGGAGACCAAACCCCTACAGCTTTTTCTCACATCTCATTCCTGATTGCTACAACTGAAATATTGGCGTTGCTGAATTAAGGGATGAATATTAAGTAGGACGGGCATCCTGCCTGTCCAAAAATATCAGGAATGGGCATCTTGCCCATTCCACAAAACTATTAAAATCATCCCGCATTTATGCAACGCCGAAATATTTATTCTTCAATTTGCCACAAATCTTTAATAAGTTCTCCATCCAGAATCTTTTTAGGTCTTAATACTAACAAAGCTTTTCCAAGTAGTTGTATATTAGGCTCCTCATCAAACCACTGCATTACTATTTTACCACCTTGATCTACAATAAAATATCCATCTTCATGCCATTGCCGTTGACTTCTATCTATAATTAATAAAACTTCTTCAGTCGCACCAGGTATAGGAGTAGGCAAGCGATCGCTATCTTCAATTATCGCCACCGGATCTTCTGCTTGCATGACAACTCGCCATCCGGGTATCGCTACCCAAGCACCCGCACCACCAGAAAATTTAACTATTCTAAATGGTTCCACTTCTTCAACAAGAGGTACTGCCTTGAAATCTTCTGTGTTCAACGGTAATTTTCCGACAACAGGTAAAATACGAGGTAACTCTTCTTCTGACTCCATTCGATAAATTGGTAAACGGGGAGCAGGTCTTTGGGAAACAACAGTAAAATCAGTTAATAGTTGTTCGAGCTGTTTTCTAGCTGTTTGAGAATCTGCTAATTTGAGACCTTTAGCAATCAGACGAGACCTGTGTTGTAAATCGTTTTGTTGCCTAGCTTGTTTCCAACATTGATATGCGACTATATCTCCAGGAGAATCAGAAAATCCTTCTGGGATTGTTTTCATCCGAGCAAAATCTTTGATCGCTTTTGCTATATCTTTGGCATCATCAACATCAAGATTATGAGCAACTATAAACTCAGTTGCAATGACTCTTTGCTCCTGAGTTAAAATCCTTAATTCGTAAAGAATATCACTACCCGATCTCTCAAAGCGTGATAGAACATCTGTTCTACTTTGCGGTAGAGCACTTTCCTTAATGTTAGCATTAACAATACTTGTATAAACTTGAGACCCGACTATCACCTGATTTTGCTGTATCGGTTCAAACCCAGTTGCCTCAAATATTTGCTGAGAAGTATATCCAGCTTTTTGTAGAGCAGCACAAGCATTTCCCCACTCTACCCAATTACCTTCTTTACGACGCAGCAAACCAATTAAGTTTTCTGCATCTACTTGATGTATTGATTCTTGTTGCTGGTTAGGGGAGTTTTGTGGTGTTTCAGTCATAATTTATAGCGCACCTTTTTTGTTTGCAAATGAATATACTTTTAAAGAAATAGTCAGCACTCAGCAATCAGCAGAATTTTTTTTGAGATACCCTCGTTTACCTAAACATGAAATCAGGAAAGGAGATTTCAATTCCGACTCAAGCATCCGGCGGTTGGGGTCTAATATCATCAGGACTTAGGCACGCATATCAAATCACACACCATCTCTAGGGGCGAGCAAGCGTAATTACGAGCATTACAAACGGAAATCGCCCCTACTAGATAGCGGTGCGACCCCGCGTCGGCGTCAGACGCAACGTCATATCCCGCGTCAGCGTCAGACGCAAGCGGTGCGACCCCGCGACGACGACAGATCGCTTGCGGAACGCGCACCAAGAGAGGGAGGATCTGCGTAAGTCCTGTTCTACAATTAGAGCTGGCTGAATAAATCTCAAAGCATTTACAGGTAAAGGTTTTAGACTTTAATGGTCTGAAATTCCTTGGTTTTCAGCTCTTCATCAAAATGCATGGAGCATATTTTGGGCGAGAGTAGGGGAAAAAAGTTCTCCCGTAGGGACGTTCGCATTTTTGTTATGCAACGTCCCTACCTAGTACGGACGTTCGCATTTTTGTTATGCAACGTCCCTACCTACTCCCCTACTCCCCTACTCCCCCGCTCCCCTACTCCTTAAAAAAGACTTTTTCAGCAAACCCTAATTACTTGTTGTTTATTTGGGCATTGCATAATTGTGGGATGATTTTGTCGCTCAAGGAGCAAGCATAATCCACGCGTCTGAGCGTCTGAGCGTCCCCGTGTCCGCCTCAATCATCCCAGTATTCAGCAACGCCTTTATTTGGGTGTAGCTCAGTCTTAAATCCCACTAATCATACTACAGATAATTGGTAATCATTACAGATTCTACCAGATTACAGCAAACAGTTTCCAGCGCTAGTAACATGAAATTACTCGCGAAATTTTTGCCATAGTCTCACTATGCTATAGTAATTAATATGGCCTAGAGTTATTCTAGAGTTATTCTAGAGTTATTTTAGGGTTAATTAAAAGTGCAACTGGCTTACAGTAGCACTAGATATCTAGATAATTATTTAAAAGTAGATATTTCTTCATAATTTATCAATAAAATTAGTATTATGCTACTTTAGAGGTACAATTGAGGAGGTTTGTTTGGATGGAAGCAATTCCTCAACAGTTAGATAGCATTAGAAGTCAACTGATGAGCCTAACGAAAAAAATGAAACCTAAAATGCTGGTAGTAGATGATGAACCAGATAATTTGGACTTACTCTACCGGACCTTCCGACGAGATTTTAGTGTTCTCAAAGCTGAAAGTGGGATTCAGGCGTTGGAAATTTTGGCCTTAGAGGGAGAAGTGGCTATTATTATATCCGATCAACGGATGCCAGAAATGAAGGGCACAGAATTTTTAAGTAAAACTTTGCCCCAGTTCCCTAATACAGTCAGAATTATTCTTACCGGATTTACTGATATAGAAGATTTGGTAGAGGCGATAAATTCTGGACAGGTTTATAAGTATATTACTAAGCCTTGGGACCCAAAAGAACTCAAGGTAGTGGTAGAAAAGGCTGCACAAACTTATGAAGTTTTGAATGAGCGTACCGAAAACCTGGAAAAGTCTCAAACTCAATTGGATTTGTTGAACACTGTTGTCCATGTTTCTCAGAAGTCTGGGAACATGGAAGAAGCTTTGGCACAAATTGCATCTATATATAGTGAAACTTTTTCGGCAGATGTGTGTATCTTACAGTTGGTTGAGGATAATAGTTTAAGCTCAATTCAAGGCTCTAGTAGTAGAGTGGGCAAGGTAGATAACTGGTTGGTTAACGATCCTCTAGCAATGGAAGCGATCGCTTCTGGGGATGTACAATCTGTGATGAATGTTTCAAAAGATACTAAGCTTTCTGATGTTTCACATTATCAAACTTCAGGAATAGAAGCTCATATTGTGATTCCAATTTCCCATCGCCAAAAACTTCTGGCCTTAATGTCACTACAATGGCAACAACCCAGTACATTACGCCCAGAAGAACTGAGTACAATTAATGTCTCAGCTCAATTATTAGCATTGACTTTGAATAGCTTTGAATAGCTTGAAAGTGAAAATTTTGACTTAATTTTATGATTGATGATTCCACAGAAGTTAAGGCCATATTTAACAAAATTGCCCCAGTTTATGATCAACTGAATGATTTATTAAGTTTGGGAATACATAAAATCTGGAAGCAAATGGCTGTAATGTGGAGTGATCCTAATTATGGCTCTACTTGTCTAGATTTGTGTTGTGGTAGTGGCGATCTGGCTTATCTACTGGCCAAGTCTGTTGGCAGTAAAGGTCAGGTCTTTGGGGTCGATTTTTCTGTGGAGCAGTTGGCGATCGCTCGTAACCGCCAACCACCTTTATTAGATAAGATTAGTCCTATTCATTGGGTTGAGGCTGATGCTTTGAGTTTACCTTTTGCTGATAATTATTTCGATTGTGCTACGATGGGATATGGCCTCCGTAATGTCTCGGATATTCCCCTTTGTTTGCAAGAGTTATATCGGGTCTTGAAACCTAATGCTAAGGCAGCTATTCTAGATATGCATTGTCCCAGTAATTCAGCTATAAGATGGTTTCAAAAGTGGTATCTAGATACGGTTGTAGTTCCTGTGGCTCGTAATTTGGGGTTAACTAAGGAATACGCTTATATTAGTCCTAGTTTAACCAAATTTCCCACAGGCATAAAGCAAATAGAGCTAGCATATAAAGCAAAATTTGTAAAGGCCAAACATTACCCTATGCTTGGGGGTATGATGGGAATATTAGTAATTACAAAATAATTTTTCCTAAGTTATTTTAGTGACTAAAGGAAAGAAAAAAATAGGCCAAGTCATTTCAGTTATCAGTTAGTAGTGACACAACGCGCGAAGTGTCAGTACATCAGTTATCAGTACCTCCTGCTGTTTGCGCAGCATGACCTAGGAAACCAGGAGGCTTGAAAATACAGAATTGAACTTTTTTTGATCCTCTTGAAAGAGGAGGCTTGAAACCCAAATTTATTAGTTTAACTATTAGTTCTACAAAGAAAAATAGTTTGAATTAGACTACTCTTCTAAGTGAAGTAAATAAAATTATGAGAATTAGACTAGCAAATTTTTTTTAAAACTGCGTTGTTCCATTTACACTAACTATCTTCAGATAAATACCCCCCTTTTAACAAAGTCAGAATTCAGAAGTTGTTTTTATAACGGGGATTTGAGCAATGCTCGAATTGTTGTTAATTTTAATATATGTTTTTTTTCAGAATGGCTTTACCGAAGTTAACTTCAGTTGCTCAAAAATTACTTAATCTAGCATTATTTCCTGTACAGTGGTTTACTCATACTGAATCCTTTAGATAATTACTTCTAACTAAAGGAAGGGAATTTATTAGTTAGTTAGAGATACAATGTTATTACACCAAACTTACTTACTTCTAATTACTTTATTTATGGTAAATTAGCATAGTCCAGCTAAAGGTGTCAAGCCTAAACGGCTGCCTTGTTTTTATCTCCGTTCCGACTCCGTTCAGACACAGACGGGGTTTTCAACTTTGCTTTTAGGTAATCAAAATTGTCTAATATCTGGATTTATTTTGTACCACCAATTGCAGGTGGAATTATTGGCTATTTCACTAATGATATAGCTATAAAAATGCTATTTCGTCCTTATCGTCCTTATTATATTTTTAGGCGAAAGCTACCCTTTACTCCTGGGTTAATTCCTGCTAATCAAGAACGTTTAGCAAAACGAGTTGCTGATACTATCATGGGTTCTTTGTTAACTCCTTCAGAGTTGCAAAATTTAGCACGTCGTTTATTACAAACTGAACGGATAGAGGCAGCTATTCTTTGGCTGCTGAGAATGTCTTTAGAACAATTAAAACTCAATACAAATACTAAAAGTACCAAAATTCTGGCAAGTATTCTGCGCGATTTATTAGGTGAATCTTTGCCACGACTTCTTAAAGTTTGGGCGAAGAGAGAAGATTTTTTAGAAGCTCAACTCAACCAAATTTTTGACCAGATTTTACTAGAGTTTCAACTAACTGAAATGCAGGCAGCTCAACTATCAGATTGGCTGCTTAAAGCTGTTCTACCACCAGATGTATTGAGACAGACTTTAATTGATTTTCTCACAGATCAAAATATTTCCATTATTGATGAAGGTTTTCGTGAAAAAGCTAGTGGTACTTATTGGGTAGTAGCTAATTTGTTTGGGCTGCGTAATACTTTAACTAGGTTAAGGACTTTTTGTTTGGATGAGAGAGAGCTAACTAATCAACGCTTAACGGAATTAATTACTGCATTAGGTGTTAAAGAAAGAATTCAGGAATGGTTACACAATCTTTCGATGCAAAATTTACCTGTTTCTACGGTACGCCAGTTAAGAAATACAATGCGGGATAGTGTACGTTTATATCTACAAGAACGTGGTGCCGATCTGATTCAAGCTTTAAGTTTATCTGTTGATTGGGAGCATATTGCGGATTTAATTATTAATCGTTTACAAACCTCTTCAATAATGAATAGTTCTTTGGAGTTAGTGAGTCAAGAATTAGCTTTGATTTTAGAGCGTTATTTGGAGCAAGATTTAGAAAATATTGTCGCTATGGCAATTCCTATTTTAGATATAGATCAAGTGATTATTGACCGTATCAACGGTACTTCTTCTGAAGAATTGGAAGTTGCTGTTAATGTAATTGTTAAAAATGAATTGCAAGCTATTGTTAATTTGGGTGGAGTTTTAGGTATTGTTATTGGTTCGTTGCAGACGATTATGTTGTTGCTACAAAGGTGAGTTAAATAATTAATAATTAATAATTAATAATTAACAATTAATAATTACCTCTTCTTATAAAAAAGAGGATTAGGTTAAAAGGAATTTTTTTCTTCTCAAGTTGGTTGATTGGATGTGGCGTACTTTGGAGCCGCTCTACAAGATGAGGGAAACCTGACCATATCATTCTACCCCACATTCTGCACTTCAAGTTATAGCATTAAAAGTAGTATAATAATCGCGATTTTAGTAAGTATTTATACTGAAGAAATCATCTTAAATTGACCTTTCTGTTAAGTCAAATTCTCAGTCAAATGAAATATAAATACTCGATGGAGCCAGGTAATGAGCTAGAATCATTCCCTACTGACTACTTGGACTTGATATTACATTTTGAAGTGCGGAATGTAGGTTTAAAGCCTCCCCTTTTAAGGGGATAATAAATAAAAATTTTCATAATTAGTCAATCCTCTTCTTTTCAAGGAGAGGTAATTATTAATTATTCATTATTAATTATTAATTGTTGAAACTATGCCAACTCCAAACTCAAACAATTCTCATACTCAAAGTAAACTCGATCCAGAAAAATATGCTCGCCTTAAAGCTGAACTAGATGCTCCTTATCGAGGATTACGAAAATTTCTCTATGTGGCTTTCGGAGCTTCTGGTTTTATTGGAGCTTTTATTTCTTTCACAAGAATTATCGCCGGCCAAAATATCAATTCTGCTTTTCCTAATTTTGCTTTACAAGTAGGAGTTATGGCCTTGATGATTTGGCTGTTTCGTTTAGAGTCATAAGCTAGTGCCGCTACGCGGAATTCAAAATTCAAAATTCAAAATTCAAAAGTCTTCCTTAGTAAGGCTTTTAGGATGCATGTAACTACAAATTGTTATTTCTGCCATCCTACACTAGGACTTTTACTATGCGCTATGTACTAGATGAAATGCAGTAGTGATAAGTCCCATTATCGCCCTTCTACCCTATGTAATAAAAGTTTACATTTAGCAATAAGGATATATATTTGGCCATAAAAATATAAAAAATAAAGAAAATATTACGAAATCAGCGATCCCTGTTAAGTTATTGTCAAATAGTATATGCAAATCAATTGAGGTCAGCTTATATAAAGACCTTAAATCTTAATTGGGGTTAACTAATATAAAAACCCTAAATATAATAAACCTAGTTTTTTAAAGCAAAATGCCTAGTTCTACAAATATAGAACTAGACATTTTGCAATTTACTACCGTTTTAATATTTAATAATTATGGCATTATAGCCAAATTCAAAAACTAATCAAGAAATTTGTAACATAACTTACTTTTTTTTAGTAAGCTAGTGTCTCCAGAGTTTCTCGTAAATACAAACTAACTTGTCGATCTAAAGGTATATTCTGCTGCTCATTACTATTAACTTTACGCTCTAATTGCCATCTTTGAAATCCTGAAGTTAAAGCGATCGCCTGCTTCAAGCCATCCCAAATTTGAGGTTCTGCCTCATTTTTTGTAATTAGTTGAGCTGAATTATTTTTCCAGGAAGTAGCATTAAAATTACTCATAACATTTACCTGATTAATTAAGGACACACTTTTCGTGCTGAAGTTGCCAATATTTCAGCTTCTTCTTTATTTAAAGATAACTCACTAACTACAAACCAAGTATTCCGATCCGATTATATATGTCACCAAATCTTAACTTTTAGATTCGATATTTACTAAAAAAAATCAATTTGAAAAAATAATATTAGAAATAACTAGAAGTTTTGAAAGGTTTTAGGCATTATTTTTAGAAAAATGAATATTATCTCTTACTTTAAGAAATACTATGTAGGATATTCCTATGGACTTCCTACCTCCTAGCTCCTGAATCTAGACTTCTAGCAAAAATAACTATTTATAGCAAACATTTATCGCTGCTAGTATTGTAAAGTTTGATTAATTTTATAGAAAAACATAGGAAAACAACTAAAAATATCTTAGACTGAGAAAGGATTGCAGAACAGCTCGTTAAATGTTTACAGGAGGGATAATACAGTTAGTAGAACGTACTATTATTAAAAAAAATAATCTGGTGTCAAATACAATGAGTCATGTCAATGTTCGTTTAAATACCGATAAGAAAAGTAGTCCCAAACGCTTTTAGCAATGGGATAGAGGGTGTTGTAGTTCACCCCGTTAAGGTAACACTTAATTAAAACACTTGTCTAGGAATATTTTTCTATAGATTTAGTAACTATT
>NZ_JAAHHT010000211.1 GCF_010672085.1 Okeania sp. SIO3I5 | reverse complement strand
TTCCCACACCTCCCACACCTCCCCCACTCCCCACACCTCCCACACTTCCCACTCTTCCCACACTTCCCACACTTCCCACACTTCCCACACTCCCCACCCTCCCCACACTTCCCACACTTCCCACACTTCCCACCCTCCCCAAACTTCCCACACTTCCCAAACTTCCCACACTTCCCACCCTCCCCAAACTTCCCACACTTCCCACCCTTTGCTTTTTTCAGCTAGCGCTACCTAACAATAATGAACCTGGCATCGCTTTTTTAATCCAGTCTGTAATTAATATTTGTTCGCGCTCGCATGACTCAACTACTTCACCATTTAAGTTCCGAAATACTATTTCTGCTGGAATTTCTATTTCTTCCCCGGTAGGTATAATTATTTTCTCAATTTGAGCAACGGCAAAAGATCGCAAACTTTGAAATACAACATAATTTCCACTTTCTCCAGCTAAAACCTCAGCTAAACCAACATCTTGTCGATATTGAACTAACTTGTGCTTAGATTTCATTCGCGGAAACATAGAAGTAGTGCGGTTGCCTTTAAAAAAAGTTGATTGGGTTGGTTTCGCCCAATTTTTCCGTAAAGAAACAGGATCAGTTAAAATCTGACTACAAATTTTATCAATATCCACTGCCACATCACCATCTCTTCCGAAATGTCGCAAGTCTAAACATACTGTATGCAAACCACCCTGCTGTAAACCCTCAAGTTGCTCCAGAATAAATTGATCCTTATCCAAAAACATAAACGTGCCATGTACTGTTTCCAAAGTTCGCAAAAGTCGGTTATTGCTATCCTCTGATGACACAATAGTTTGCAGGGGAAATTTTTGTTCTGAGTCAGAATCTAACAAATGTGGAGACAATAGGGAACGTGGGGAATAAAACAACAAAATTTGCCCGACTCCCAAAACTTCACAAGCAACGGGCAGAGTTTGACAATATTCAATCAATTTTTTCTTTGGTAGTTCGATAGATAATATCAAACGTTCCAAAGAGTCAGGAAAAAGAGCGCACCAACCCCGCAATGCTTCTAAATTGTGATTACCTGTTTCTACAATTAACTGTAGTGGTATATTTGGGTGATGAGTTTTCAACCACCAAGCTGCTCCTGGATCGGCAACCCGCACTGCTGCAAATTTGCTGATATCCCACTGAGTCAGTTGTTGGCAAATTTGATTCATCACTTGTTCTGGCATCAAAATATCCCACACCAATACTGGGCACAAACCATATTCTGTTGCGGTTGATGCTAATGATTGTGTTTGTTGTTGTGAGAGTTGCCCTTGTCTAGCAAGAAGCGTTGGTTGTAGTAGAACTTCTTGTAAGTTGGGGGCGTTGACGCACCTGTTTAAATCGTTGATGGATGAGACAAAAGTGTTAAATTGCATGGAAAAAAATTTCTATTATATTATGGCTTTGTTGCTAGACAAGCATATAGCTACCGCACAAGATCCAAGATCCATGTACTTCATACTTCTCAGGACTTACGCAAATTCTTAGACAATACGCTATCCATAGAGGGCGAATGGCATTCGCCCCTACTAGATAGCGGTGCGACCCCGCGACGACGCCAGTCGCAAGCGGTCAGACCCCGCGTCGCCGATAGGCGCAAGCGGTGCGACCCCGCGACGACGTTTTGCTGACGCAAAGCTCCGCTAACGCTGCGCGACATGTTTGCGGAGCATTCCGTCAGGAAAAAGCGTAGCTCCTCTGCAAGAGGAAAGTCGCAAGCGGTCGAGAAATGGCGAGGTTTCCTCGCCATATCCAATCGACCAAGAGAGGGAATGCGCACTCCTGTGAGGGAATGCTGACTAAGAGAGGGAACGCGCACCAAGAGATGGCGGTTCGGCGTAAGTCCTGACTTCTACAACTATTGTCCAATAAATAAATCAAACATCAATCTTTCCCTCCTCCCTCTAAAAAAAGGCTGAAACTTTTACCTGTAAAGGCTTTTAGCCATTTAACTATTGGCCAATAAATGGTAGCGCATCAATCTATAGAAATAGGGTGATATAGCTGCCACTAGGTTCACCTTTCATGTCGGTTCTGGCAACCGAAAAGCGGAACGGATTTTCTATGGCTATTACAACAAAGCCTCATATTATTAAGGATTATAATAAAATCAAACACTATAGTAACTCAATTTTAACCAATAACCATGAGCGTAATTATTCCCGATGAAACCTTAACCAGTTCTGGTATGACAGAAACCGAATTAAAACTATAAATTGCGATTATGCTATTTTAAACTGATAAACTAACTTTATGGCAAGCCAGCACTTTAGCAGGAACCAACAAATCTAGATTTGAAAAACTGCTCAAAGAAGGCAACATTCACCTATTATGAGCATGGCCATAATCGATTATCAAGAAATTTTTTAACATTTATTTAGCTAGGATGAAAATATGACTGATGATAGAAAGCTTGTTGCTATGGAAGAAGGTATGGAACTTTTTAATCGCTATGCCAACTCATTAAATGTGGTAATAATTAGTCAAATAAAAGGATTTCTAGATCCAGAAGTTTTGAGAAAATCCCTAGATTTAGTTCAAATTCGTCATCCTCGATTAAATTCTCATATTGTAGAGGTGCTAGATAATTTCATCTTTAAAACTGAAGGTACAAAGCAAATACCTTTAAAGGTTGTTTTGAATTCATCTCCGGAATATTGGCAGACTCTTGTTATTGATGAATTAAGTACAAAAATTGACAGTGAAAAAGTTTTGGTTAGAGTTACTCTAATTAAAGCAAGTGAAAAAAGCACAAACAATTATTTAATCACTACAATTCATCATGCAATTGCAGATGCAATGTGTGGTATTTACTTACATTCAGAAATTATTAGTTTTTGTCAGAAAATCGCATCAAATAATCAAATTCCTCAAGTTAATCAGTTGGAAAGTTATCCATCTCTGGAAAAAATAATTGCTAATTACATTGTAGAAAATGAAGAATTACCAAAATTAAACAGACAAATTGATACACTTCCTTTTGAAAAATATGTACCTCATCAACAACGTCGCTGTGGATTAATTCAAAAACAGCTAAATACCGATTTTACTGAACAGATAATTGAGCGATCTAGACAAGAAAAAACAACAGTTCATGGAGCAATATGTTCGGCAATGATGTTAGCATTAGCTAAACATTTAAAAAAAGAAAACAAAGATTTTTATTTTAGTTGTCGTTCTTCTGTGGATATGAGAAGACGAGTATATCCACCTGTTGGTGATGAAAATATTGCCATGCTGGTTTCTGCTTTAAATTCTTTTCATACTGTTAATAATGAAACATCATTCTGGGATTTAGCGAGACAGGTAACAGCACAAGTTAAAGCAAGATTAAAAACACCAGAAATTTACAATGTTATTTTATCTTATCGTGAAGGAACAAAGTATATTTTAAACAATCCTGAGCGGAGTTATTTGTCTATATTTGTCACTAATATTGGCAAAGTAAAAATTTCATCAGACTATGGTCTATTTCAACTAGAAAAAATTAGTTATGCTGTATCTTTAAATGTTCTAGGAAGTGTTTTTTCTGTTGCTGTTTCAACCTTTGAAAATAAAATGATTTTGAACTTTATATACTCTCAACCAATTCTTAGTCAAGATACAGTAAATGCTTTAGTTAATTCAACTATATCTATATTATGTCGTGTAACTTATTAAATTATTGTTTTATGGCGATTCAGCTTTAACTCCTTCTACTCGAATATTCTTCATATCGGGAGATACGAAACAGGAAAAATGATTAGTATAATTGTGGTTAGTTACTCTTTCAATCAAGTCTTTATGTACATCAGGTTCATATAAGCTTAAGACTATAATATCTCCTCCTTTACCAGCTCCCGTTAACTTTGCTCCTATTTTGATCAAGGTTTCTTGATTATTCAGTTGATGCTGTATTGCTTGAGCTTGTAACTGAATAACAAAAGCATCTATTTCTAAAGCAGAAACTCCTCCGTTAGAAAGCAAACATTGACAAGTATTTATTAATTCTGGAATTAACTTCCAGTCTGATAATAATGAGTTTAACATTCCGATACTAAGATTTCCTAACGCTTCGGTCATTAGTTCTTTATAAGCACACTTAAGTTGTTGATCCTTATCTTCTATATTTTGGTTTAAATAAATATTCTCTAATATTTCAGAATGAATATCTATAGATTTCTGAATACCATAATCTGGAAATGCTGCATTAAATTGTTCATAGACATAATTGACTCTTTCTAGAGAACCTGGAACAAAACGACGAATACCACTAAAATCAGCTAAAACTGCTCCTGTTTTACTATGAATACCTGAATATAAAACAGTTATATTGTAGTTTGGTGGGCTAGGATAGGGTGATAAATTAATTGGAATATTAGGGTTCTTAGTATTTTCTGTAGAGTAAGTAATAGGTATTGCTGGATCGAAAGTAAAAGTTTTGATTGACAATATGTTTTTTATGGCTTTTTCTCCTTGTCCTAAGTTTACTGGTTTGTATCCTAATGCTATTCGGTGAACTAAATTTGAACGCTTAGAACAACAATAAAATATCGGATGTTTTCCTTGTCTTCCATAAAAGGAAGCATGAATTCCTGCACCACTTGAACTAAAGTGATGAAAACAATTTCCTATAGCCCACGCTAATATTAAAACTATTCTATCTATGTTTGCTTCCTTAATATCAAAATAACTCTTGAATTTTTCAATGTCTAAAAAGTTATCAACTAATCCTTTAGCAAGACAAACCGAAAATGCTCCACTAGAATTTAAGCCAACAGCTATTGGAAAACTACTAAGTACATTGATTTTTAACCCTATTTTTTCCTTTAAAAAAGGACGTATAATTGATTGAAATAATCTATTAAGTGCTTCTGTTTGATCAGGAACACCGCAACGACCATAATCTTTTATATTAACCACTGAATCAATATTATTAATATTATTTGGGTCTGGAGCTTTATATTCATTCCAATATATTTCACTTCTATCTTTATCGGGTTCTATGTGAACAAAAAGCCTCATTGGTAGTGGATAATAAATAGCTGGATGACCAAAAACCACGGCGTGTTCACCTGCAAAAAATGTAGCTGCTGGTGCGCTGTAAATTATCTTTTTACCTCGTTTCCATTTTTGCAGGATTTCCTCAAAGCTTCTTGAGCTATAACCAGGTTCTTCCCTGTAATTTTTTTTGTACTCTTCACCTAACAAATTTATTAATTTGTCTAATTTTCCACGTTTAATATTATCAAGCTCAAAAGCTGAGTAAATTCCGGTTAAAATATCGCGAATTCTCTTTGAAGATTTTGAAAGTTTCTTGGCAACTCGCTGATGAGATTGTTCTACGTTTTCTTGCGGACTATAACAGATTACAGTTTCCATAAAAACGTTTTTTTGTTCATCAGTAAGGTTATGTTTTTGGGCTTGTTCCTCTAAAAATTGACGATTCATATATTAATTAGTGAATTGGTTATAGAAGTATATAAAGTTAGCATATACAAGCATGGGTTGAAACCTATAAATAAATCTTGAATAATTACCTATTGAGTTCTACTTATTCCTCTGAATACAGATGATTCAGAGAATAAGATTTATCTCTTATGAAAGTCAAGATTTATCTCCCTAGCGTCTGGTTAATTGAGTAAGTTATTTTGAAAATAGGAACCTTAAAAACTGTTTATAAAACAAATATTAAGGCAGCTAGAGTGCTATTTTTGAGGGTGTGCTACAGTGGACAATTTTCAGCTAGGTTAGCAAAGGTTTATATTGCTGTTTAAAGCTTTCTGTCAATCTGAAGCCCTTATCGACTCAGATTGTCAAAGAAAAGGAAGAAAAAAATTCCCCCTAACAATATAACTTAAAAGCTACTAAGAGTGCAAAACAGCTAGTCCTAGACTAATACCATGAATTATCAACAGTTAGGAGAAATGCTCAACACATTATCTCAAAATAGCATAATGTTTATACTTTATTAGTGAGTAAAATTCATGTCAAATCCTTTCGTAAACGGTAAAAATATCACCATAAAAAGAGGTGAACGTAATATTTTAGTTACAAAGAGAACAATTCGTTTTGGAAAAAGCGTCTATCAAACCAGTAACATTGCTGGTTTCAGCGAGGGAGAAGTCGAAACGGCAGGAATTCCTTGGGTTTTCCTAATCATCTTAATGATTGTAGGCTTAATTATTATGGCTGCTAACAGTAATAATAATGTAGGTTCGATACTCACAATAATTTCAATATTAGGTGCATTTTGGAATATTTTTAAGCCTAAAGAATATGGTCTACTCTTAACTATCAACTCTGGTAACGAAATATTGTTTTCTTCGTCTCGAGAAGGAATGGAAAAAACAATTTCAGAGATATACAAATTCATTGAAAGTGAAGAGGATTCAACATACAAGATATCCATTAACAATAGTTCGGTTAGTGGGAACTTGGTTCAAGGAGTGGGAGGAAATGTTCGAGCAAAGGCTGTAAGTTCCTTGAAAAATTAATTAATACACTTCTTCCACCTACTAATCTTTAAGAAGTCTAATAGCAAGAAAGATTGCAGTACAAAATTTATAAGTAATTGAGGTCAATAATAAACATGACAAGCAAAAATGTAGAGTTAAATAATAGTGAGTTTAATGGTAACTTGATACAAGGAGGAGAAAACATAACAGCAAATACAAAAGCCACCTCTAATGGTAAGTCATGTAATAACACTTTCAACAATGATTTGCGAGAAGCAACAGTCGGCACATTGGCGAACACGCTTTCAGATAACGCAACTCAACAAGCAAACCAATATGTGAAGATAACTAACCAGGAAAAAACTCTGGCAGAAGCTCTCCAGGAAATTCAACAACTTCTGAAGCAGCTAGAAGTTAATTATCCAACTGCTACCCAAGATGAAAAAATTGCTTATCTGAGCGATGAAACTTCTGCCAGCTTTAAACGTAGACTGGTTTCTGGTTTACAAGCTGCTGGTGAAGCCTCTCTTAAGCAGTTTTTAGACAATCCTTATGTTAACATTACTTTAGAGACTATTAAAGGTTGGAGTCAGGCTAAATAGAGCTAGTCTAATTAAGCTCTACAGATATTTTGTGGATTCTTATAACTGCATTGAAGTGGTTGTACTTACAATAGCAAACCACAACCATTTCAAATCATCTTTCTGTTGATATTACCTCTATATTGTTATTGGGTTCTAACCTTGGTACAGCTCTAACAACATTCAATTTCTCTACATTATTTAAAATGTCAGGCGCTACATTTTTAGGAATACAAACCACATTCCCTGCTCGCATTTTCTCTAAGCGATCGCCTACTACAGTAAACATAAGTTCTAACTCCTGACAACTCATTTCTGTTAGTTTTAGTGATTTTTAGGAAATTGAGTGATAATAAAAGGTGAGTTAATATCAATAGACCAAATTTCGTCAATAAATTTAAAATTTGCATCCAAAATCAAAGTCATTTCCCCAATAGTATTATCTGTTATCAAAGATTTTTCTGACTCTGCTGATATCTCTACATCTGGTATTAGCAAAAATTTGAGTTTTATCCAATATTCTTGTGGATTTCCTTGCAAATTTTTACCTACTGAATAACTTGCTAAATCTACATACAAAGGCTGTTTTAAAATAACTTCATCATAGAAATTATCGTTTTCATCCCAATATCCAAATATTTTAAAATTAGAGTATTGCAAATGTTCTATGGCAATAAATTCTAGGGATGTTATAGATAATTTTTCTAAATTTTCCCAAATCTGATTCATTGTTGGTTGTAGCATAGTTATTTATTTTAATTAGGGCTTGCTGATTAAATCTAAAAGCATTGATTCCTAAAGGTTTAAGCTTTTCCAATACTTGAAAAAGTACAAGGTTTTCCTTAATCAAGAGCTGCATAAAGTGAGGATGAAAGGGTTGACTATTGGCTGAAAAATCAAGGGATAATCTTCCTCCTGCCTTCTCACTCCCATACCCATTCCTCCTGTCTCCTGTCTCCTGTCTCCTGACTCCTACCCTTATTTATACATCTTTACCAATTAAAATGGCGCGACTCTAACAACATTCAATTTCTCTACATTATTTAAAATGTCAGGCGCTACATTTTTAGGAATACAAACCACATTCCCCGCTCGCATTTTCTCCAAGCGATCGCCTACCACAGAAACTAACTGACTCACCTGCCACCGCATTACTTCCCCATGCACTGGAATAATCTCAATTTCATCCCCCACTGCTACAGACTCAACCAGTTGCAAAACAATATTTTCTGCTGTTGTCTCCATCACAATTCCCAAATATTCGTGAGTCCCCCTACTACTTTCCAACTGCTTATACACAGAATCATTCCCCGCAGGAGTTTCTAACGAAGCAGAATCATAGTCACGATGAGGAATAGACTCTAACTCAGCAACAATTTGATTCAACATTTCTGGAGTTAACCTCCCTGCTGCATAAGCATCGATCGCTTGCCGATAAGCTCTACAAGTCAGCGCCACATAAAACGATGATTTCATCCGCCCCTCTATTTTCAGAGAACAAATTTGATGCTCAAAAAACGCTCCTACTTGATGAATACCCCATAAATCTTTAGAAGACATAAAAGTAACCGGGCGATCGTCTGTTTTTTCCGCCAACTGATAGGGAAAACGACAAGACTGAATACAACCACCACGATTAGAATCTCTGCCAGCAGTAAAATTGGAGATTGTACAATTACCAGAATATGCCATACACATAGCACCATGCACAAACATTTCCACATCAATGCCAGTTTGCGATCGAATTGCCCCACCCTCTGCAACACTAACTTCTCGCCCCACTATCAGACGCTTCACCCCAAACTGCTTCCACATTTCACCAGCATAAGAATTGAGACAAGATGCTTGAGTCGAGAGATGAATATCAAGATTAGAACTATTTTTCACCACTCGCAAAACCCCCAAGTCAGAAACAATAACTCCATTAACACCAATAGATTCCAGAAACTGACAATATTCTGCCAATCCCTCAAAATCATCATCATGAAGAAAAGCGTTCAGAGTCAGGTAGACTTTAGCATTATTTTCGTGAGCAAAATTTACCCCATATTCCAAGTCATAGTCAGAAAAATTATCTGCTCGCGCTCGCAGACCGTATTTTTGCCCTCCCACATAAACAGCATCCGCGCCGTAGGTAACAGCAACTTTTAGACGTTCGAGATTTTTAGCAGGAGCTAATAATTCTGGTTTCCACATATTATTTATATTATTGATATAGTAATCCTAGATAGGTTGTAACATTTTATTGTAGTGGACTGTTTCATCTAAAAGTGTGCATTAGATTTTTTATCCCTTGCCACCTTGTCTTCCTTGTCTTCCTTGTCTTCCTTGTCTTCCTTGTCTTCCTTGTCTTCCTTGTCTTCCTTGTCTTCCTTGTCTTCCCATAACCAAAAAGTAACGCACCATTTAAGATGAAACAGTCCAGTAGGGGTTTGGTCTCCAAACCCAAGGGAAAAGGTGATCGACTTGAATATTTTAGCTTATTTGACTTGAGCTAATAGCTGATAGCTGTTTGCTGAAAGCTATATAATCAGGACTTACGCAAAATCTTAGACAATACGTTATCTGTAGAGGGCGAATGCCATTCGCCCCTACTAGATATGGTGGTTCTGCGTAAGTCCTGATAATTATAAATACAGAGGATTTGCGGAAATTTTGAGGAAAAAATGATGGTAAAACAACTCGAAACCCAAACCCATCGAGAAATTGTTTATCCCGATAGTGACGGCCAACCAATGGCAGATAATACAGTTCAATTTCGCTGGATCATGGTCATCTACCATAATCTAGCATGGCTATTTGCTGAAAATCCTGAAGTCTTTGTCGCTGGAGATTTGCTTTGGTATCCAGTACAAGGCGATGATTTGCGTCAAGCGCCAGATATCATGGTGGCGTTTGGAGTACCGAAAGGGGATAGGGGTTCTTATCAGCAATGGAAAGAAAATAATATTGCTCCCCAAGTAGTGTTTGAAATTCTTTCTCCAGGAAATACTTTAAAGGAGATGAGTAAGAAACTCCTATTTTATGACAATTATGGTGTGGAGGAGTATTATTTGTATGACCCGCAAAAAAATGATTTGACTGGATGGTTACGTTCTGGTTCCTTACTGAATGTAATTGATGAGATGAATGGTTGGGTTTCCCCACGCTTGGGAATTCGGTTTGAGGTGCTGCCCGAAACTTTGCAATTATATCGTCCAGATGGTCAATCATTTGCACATTATCTGGAAGTTCAGCAAAAGTTGAACGAAGTCCAAGAACAATTGGATGAGGAACGTCAGGCCAAAGAAGTTGCTCAGTCAGAACTCCAACAGGAACGTCAGGCCAAAGAAGTTGCTGAATCAGAACTCCAACAGGAACGTCAGGCCAGAGAAGTTACTGAGTCAGCACTCCAACAGGAACGTCAGGCCAAAGAAGAGGAACGTCAGGCCAAAGAAGTTGCTGAGGAACGTGCCAAACGTTTAGAACAGTTACTTCGAGAAGCAGGAATAGATGCTGATAGCTGATAGCTGATAGCTGTTTGCTAAAAGCTATATCAGGACTTACGCAAAACTACCATATCTAGTAGGGGCAATTTCCTTCCTGGGTTATGCTGCTAATTGGGCGAATTGCCCCCACAGATGGTGTCTGATTTGATATTTTGCCTAAGTCCTGATTAAAATACAGAGATTTTGTGGAAACTTTGAAGAAAAAAACGATGGTGAAACAACTCGAAACTCAAACCCATCGAGAAATTGTTTATCCCGATAGTGATGGCCAACCAATTGCAGATAATACAGTTCAATTTCGTTGGATAACGTTAATCTACGATAATTTAGCATGGCTATTTGCCAAAAATCCTGGAGTCTTTGTCGCTGGAGATTTGCTTTGGTATCCAGTACAAGGCAATAATTAGTAAAGAAAAAAATCCTAAATTACGTAGAAAGCTTTGTCAAAATTTCTTTTATAGGTGGAGGTAAACGACGCATAATTTTACCTTTTTCTCGGTCAATAGTTACTAATGTTACTTTCGCCGTAACATATAATTCCTGACCATCCAAAGATTGAATTTGATAATCCCACTCTAACCTGACTCCTTCAGTATTTGCCAGGCGGGCCTTAACCACAACTACCATACCGAACTTTACAGGTTTATGGTAACGTACCGAAAGTTCGACTACTGGTAGCTCGCAACCGAGATTAACCAACTCAGCAAGTTCAATACCAATAGAACGCAAACTTTCAACTCGCGCCTCCTCCATCCAGGAAATATAAGTTCCATGCCAAACAACACCAGCATAGTCAGTATGGTGCGGATGAACCCGGACTACATATTCAAACCAAGCTTCTGATTTCTGAGAGGATTGACTTTCAATTTTACTTGTAGGTAACTGAGATTCAGATTCTTCTGATGAGGCCATTTACAAAAGTTGCTAAAACTCTACATTTCTCAAACTTACCATTGCCATTAGGGATTTATGCTAGTTTAAAAGACTATTATTATCTGGTTTGCTTAACATAAGATATGATAAACAAAATTTTGCTAGCTGTTGCTGGTCGGGGACTATGTGAAGAGATGCTGAATATGTTGATAGAAATTCCCTATTTCCAAACAGCATCTGTGACTGTATTACATGTTGTACCCCCTCAACCTAGTGCCCAAGGTATGTCCGCCAAGTTAGAAGAAGGTGGGAAAATTCTGGCAGAGGCAGTCGAGTCTTTAAAGGTAGATTCAACTAAAGTCAATCCCCGACTCAAACAAGGAGACCCAAAAGATATTGTTTCTCAAATAGCTGATGAAGAAAAATCTGACTTAATTATCATGGGTTCCCGGGGATTAGGCAAACTCGAAGCTATCCTGAAAAATTCTGTTAGTCAATATGTTTTTCAGTTAACTTCCCGTCCAATGCTACTTGTAAAAGATGATGTCTATGTCAAAAAAATTAGAAATGTGATGGTTGCCCTAGACTCATCAGAGGAAGCCAAAAATTGTCTACAGTTGGGTATTGATTTGGTGAATCAAATTTCTGGCGGACAATTAATCTTGAGTTATATTAAGAAAGATGTTAGTGGTAAATCAAGTCAAGATTACACATCAGATGCGGAAAAAGAACCTATTTTAGCAGAAGCTTTAAAAGAAGCGAAAAGAAAGGGGATTCAAAAATATCGCTGTGTTACTGGTAGTGGTAAACCTGGGCCAGAACTTTGTAAAATCTCCCAGGAGTTGAATGTGAATCTATTAATCTTGAGTTCACCAGATCGCCGTCCATCAATTGCTAAGAGTCTTGTAGACCTTGATAGACTATTAGGAAATTCTCCATCAGACTATGTACGGGTTTATGCTAATTGTCCTGTACTTTTAGTCCGCTAAAGTTATATTAGGGAATAGGGAATAGGGAATAGGGAATAGGGAATAGGGAACAGTTGGAAAAACATTTCCGCAATCTTGATTCATCATCAGTAATTTCCTAAACAATTCTTTTTTGGCTATAGATATGGCTTGCTGATTAAATCTAAAAGTATTTACAGATAAAGGTTTTAGTCTTTTTATGGAAAAAGTACCTGGTTTTTAGGTCTTCATCAAAATGCATGTTAGGATTTTGGATAGACAAGCACGGAAAAATTAAGGTAAAATTATTAATCCTACTTTCTCTCTCTTCCCACCCTTCCCACACTTCCCACACTCCCCACCCCTCCCACACTCTGCTTTTTTCCGCACACCCTAGATATTTCCCCTGCCAAGTAAATATTAATAACATTAATAAAGTAGGAGCATAATCTCAAAATTTTGCTCCTACTTGATTTTTTCTTTTGTAAATTGCTAAGTTTTTAGCTTTCGTTGTTGCCAGTTTGAATATACAAAATGATTAAAAAAACGGCTGGCACAAATATGAACAAAATGGTTGCTACAAACCCTAAATTATTAACTTCCATGATTACCCACCTTGAGTTGAAATACCACAAAATAAGAATATCATTATTTGCGTTTTGGTTTGGTTTTCACAACCACAGGACCATTAACTAGGGTCTGACAAGCTAATCTACAATTAGAGGGCCTCTTTTTCAACTTTTTTTCTTCTACTGCAGTACGAGGTGAAAGATTGTCTATACCTTCAACAATTTCTACTACACAACTCCCACACTGTCCATAGCCACCACAATTCATCATTTTGGCTGCAAAGGTATAAATGTCAATGCGATTTTCTAGAGCCTTGATCCTTAAGTTGGCCCCATCTGCCGCAATTACTTCCTGATTTTCGTTTGCAAACTTAATATTAGCCATGATGACTTATTAATTTATTGTAATAAAATGTTAACTAATATTAAAGATTCTAACTTACTACTCTGCTTTACACAACTTTACTTTAGAAAAAATAGGTAATTATCGCAAACAGCCGTCAGCTATCATCTAAATTTTGAATTTTGAATTTTGAATTTTCTGGTGTACACAACCAGGACTTACGCATTTTTGAGTTCTAAACACTAAATATTTATAACGTTATAGTTTTTGAACCCTATATGACGCTATATATAGTGTCTCTGCGTAAGTCCTGACAACTTTACTTGAGAAAAAATAGGTAATTCTTCCAGACAGCGGTCAGCTATGAGCTAACTTTTGAATTTTGAATTTTGAATTTTGAATTGATCCGCTTTAACTTGAGAAAAAATAGGTAATTATTGTAGACAGCCGTCAGCTATCACCTAAATTTTGAATTTTGAATTTTGAATTTTGAATTTCAGGGAATATCTGACAAATTCCCACCAGGAAGATTACTCACAGATCGTTGCAGTTCTGACAAAGACCGATTATAGTCAATAATCGCCGTTAACAAATTATCCTCAGCTCTAGTCAAATCTGTTTCCTGTTCAATAACTTCTAACTGAGTTCCCACACCTGCTTGAAATCGTAATCTCGCCAAACGTAAAGCTTCCTTCGCCTGTTCCACACCCAACTCAGCAGTAGAAATATTTTCAAAGCTAGCCTCCAAACTAAAGAAAGCTTCCTCAACTTCCCGACGAATCTGATTTCTAACTTGCTCAAATCTAGTTTCGGCAATCTGTCCATCTATTATACTTTGTCTGGCCGCTGCCCTCGCTTGACCACCATCAAAGAAATTCCATCTGAACCTTAGTCCTATTGTACTGCCATCAGCCCAACCCCTAGCTGCTCGCCAACTTTGGTTTTCAGTAGTTAACGCCAAAACATCGTAGGTAGCAAAGAAATTCAAACTTGGTCTGACTGCAGAAAGAGCTAGTTTGCGCTGCTCATCACTTAAGTCTCTTTGCACTAACTGCTGTTCTAACTCAGCTCGGTTCTGAAAAGCTGCCACAATTGTTTCATCTAAAGATAGAAACCAAGAGCCAACTGGCTCAATTGGATCGGCAGCAGTCAAATTGATCGACTCATTGGCACTTAATCTTTCTGCCAAACGACGTCGGGCACTACGTTGATCTCGCAGTGCATTTGTCAGGTTTTGTTGTTCATTTGACAATGTTACCTGAGATTGCAATACATCAAATCTGGTTCCGACTCCTGCTCTTTCTAAAGCTTCCGCATCTTCCAAACTTTTCCGAGCATTTCTCACAGCAGCTTCTCCAATTCTGACTCGTCCATCTGCTTGTTGCAAATTATAGTAATCGTCAGATACATCCAAGCGCAATTGTTCTGAAGCTCTCTCTAGATCTAATTCTCGTAGACGCATTTGTTCCCTAGCAACTCCAATCCGGGAAGAACGAGCTTTACCAAGACCAAGGTCATAATCAAATTGAAATGAATTGGTAAAAGTTGTGACAGGGAAATTTTGAATATCAGTGTCTATGAATTGGTCTTGTCCTGTTACCTCAGCTACCCGTTGTTGAGCTTGTGCTTGCAAGTCACCACTAGCACTTTCTGTACGTTGTATTGTTGAGTCAAAAGTCAGACTAGGCCATAAGTCAGCTTTGGCCTCTCGCAGAGCAGCTTTACTACTTTCAACTTCTAGTTGAGAAACTTGGATTTCTGGGTTATTTCGTCGGGCTAAATCAATAGCTTGCTGTAAAGTAATTGGTATTGTTTCTTTTATTTGTACTTGATCGGGAGTATTGGGAGAATATAGTGGATTGGAATTTGGTTCTATTTGAGGGGGAGGATTGGTTTGTAAGGTTCCATTTGGCACTGGTCGAGGAAAACTTTCACTGTTTTGTTGAGCAATAATCAAGGTACTATTATTTGATGAATGTTTTTGATTCTCAATCCTGGCTAAATTAGGAACTGTAGTAATAGTTGAAGTTGGATTGAGATTTGTCATTATCTGAACAGAATTTTGCTGTTTTGAAGTATTGCCAAAGGTAGGCGGACGTTGAATAGTTGATACTAAACTTTGGTTAGTTCTACCTGATAATATAATTGGAGAGTTATTACGTTTTTGGGGATTATTTAGTACGGATGCCTGGGTTTCAATCTGGGATAAATCATTTATTGTTGCCATTGTTGGAGCGCGATTGATACTGGTCATCACTTGGTAAGAATTTCCCAGGATTGGATTTCTTTGGGATGTTGTTTTGAGATTATTTGTTTGGTTTTGTTGATTCTGATTTTCTGGTGTTGATGGCTTTAAGTTTGTCTGGATTTTTGCTGTTTCAATTTGAGAATTTTCTGTTTTTGGCTTTGACTCTAGCAAGTCTAATAAACTGGAATTTGATTTACCTAGTTCTGCCAAATTTTTCGACTCTGGATTGAATTTTTCACTATCTTTATCTGCCAAATTAATTGATTGTTTAAAGGTTGTTTCTACGGTCGGATTAATTTCAGTTTCTACCTCAGAATTTCCTGGTTTTGATTCTAGCAAATTTAATAAACTAGAATTAGATTTTTGGCTGATATTTGCTAAATTTTTCGAGTCTGGATGAAATTTTTCAGTATCTTTCTCCTCCAAAATAATTGACTGTTGAAAGTTAGTCTCTACAGTCGGATTAATTTCAGTTTCTAACTCAGAATTTCCTGATTTTGACTCTAGCAAATCTAATAAACTAGAATTAGATTTTTGGCTGATATTTGCTAAATTTTTCGAGTCTGGATGAAATTTTTCAGTATCTTTCTCCTCCAAAATAATTGACTGTTGAAAGTTAGTCTCTACAGTCGGATTAATTTCAGTTTCTAACTCAGAATTTCCTGATTTTGACTCTAGCAAATCTAATAAACTAGAATTAGATTTTTGGCTGATATTTGCTAAATTTTTCGAGTCTGGATGAAATTTTTCAGTATCTTTCTCCTCCAAAATAATTGACTGTTGAAAGTTAGTCTCTACGGTCGGATTAATTTCAGTTTCTACCTCAGAATTTCCTGGCTTTGACTCTAGCAAATCTAATAAACTAGAATTAGAATTGTTGCCGATGTCTGCTAATTTCTTGGAGTCTGGATGAAATTTTTCAGTATCTTTCTCCTCCAAAATAATTGACTGTTGAAAGTTAGTCTCTACGGTCGGATTAATTTCAGTTTCTACCTCAGAATTTCCTGGCTTTGACTCTAGCAAATCTAATAAACTAGAATTAGAATTGTTGCCGATGTCTGCTAATTTCTTGGAGTTTGGATTGAATTTTTCAGTATCTTTCTCCTCCAAAATAATTGACTGTTGAAAGTTAGTCTCTACGGTCGGATTAATTTCAGTTTCTACCTCAGAATTTCCTGGCTTTGACTCTAGCAAATCTAATAAACTAGAAT
>NZ_JAAHHT010000210.1:7405-16762 GCF_010672085.1 Okeania sp. SIO3I5 | reverse complement strand
TGTTGGCAAGTTTATGTTTTACATATTTGGCACTATTATATCTAATAAACCTTTTCTTTGTCAAAGATGGATAAAAGTTGATAGATTTCTAGATCTTTCTATTGATTCGGCAAAACTTTACAATACTGAGTCAATATTTCTACCCCTGTTTCTGTTACTGCCACAGTATGCTCAAATTGTGCTGATAGTCCACCATCTTTAGTAATAGCAGTCCAACCATCATCAAGCACCACACCTTCGTAAGTACCCTCATTAATCATCGGTTCAATAGTAAATACCATTCCAGTTCGTAACTTTTTCCCTTTTCCCC
The DNA here is from genome assembly GCF_010672085.1 of Okeania sp. SIO3I5. GTDB lineage: Bacteria > Cyanobacteriota > Cyanobacteriia > Cyanobacteriales > Microcoleaceae > Trichodesmium. Next base: position 16,452 of record NZ_JAAHHT010000210.1, on the reverse strand, counting down.
TAATGCCATAATGAGGAATTTGTGGTGCAGTATGGAAAACATTACTCACACCATGACCTACAAAATCTCTAACCACAGAAAAACCTTGTGCTTCAGCATACTCTTGAATAGCAGCTCCAATATCTCCAATTTTATTTCCAGGCTTAACTTCAGCAATGCCTAAATACATACATTTTTCTGTAACTTCAACTAATTTTTTAGCAACTGGAGAAGGTGTACCGACTAAAAAAGTTTTAGAAGTATCTCCATGATAACCATCAAGAATTGGCGTGACATCAATATTAATAATATCCCCTTCTTTTAAGACTTCTTTCTCATTAGGAATACCATGACAAATTACTTCATTAATGCTAGTACAAATAGACTTAGGAAAACCATGATAACCAAGAGGGGCACTACGAGCGCCATGAGCTTGTGTCCAACGTTCGGCTTCCTCATCTAATTCCAAAGTAGTTACTCCGGGCTTGACAAAGGGTTCAAGATGATGTAATAGTTCTGCTGCCAAACGCCCAGCTCGACGCATTTTTTCTATTTCTCTTTTCGATAATAAAACGATAGTTTCTGTTGCCATTGCTTCTTTAATTAATATTCGAGCTATACTGTTTCGCGGAAGTCAGAAATAGTATGGGCGAATGGCCATTTAGCTGCGCATAACTTTGTTAACGCTGCGCGACATGAAACGCCCCTACAGAAGTCAGAAGTAAAATTTGATAGACTTAAAGTAATGTTTATCCACTAATTCCGTCTATTATCTTTCACATCATCAGTTACTAACTATTTGTGACATCTTTAAAGTGAATTGATATTAGTTTACCATACTTTTATTTGATCAAAAATATTTTCTCTGTTTCCAACTACAGTGTAAAATTTATAATTATTCAGTTGGAGGTTTTATTCAAAGATGAGTACCACAGTTTCAGATATTACCGTCAAAACTATTAATGGCGAAGAAAAACAATTAGTAAATTATGCAGGTCAGGTTTTATTAATTGTGAATGTAGCGTCTTATTGTGGTTACACACCACAATATAAAGGTTTGGAAGAATTAAATCAAAAATATCGTGATGCTGGCTTAAAAATTTTAGGTTTTCCCTGCAATGATTTTGGGGCACAAGAACCAGGAAGTAATACAGAAATTGTTGATTTTACTAAGACAAAATATGATGTAACTTTTGAGTTATTTGATAAGGTTCATGCTAAAGGTTCTCAGCAACATCCTCTTTATTCTTGTTTGACAAATGCTGTTAATCCTAAAGGCGATGTAGCCTGGAATTTTGAAAAATTTGTTGTTAATAAACAAGGAGAAGTTGTTGCTAGGTTTAATAGTAGTGTGGCTCCTAATTCACCAGAATTAATTGCTGTTATTGAGGCTGAATTAGCTAAATAATCCAATAAATATAGGGAGCAGTTTTGATTTAGTAGAGCCTTGATGAAGTGTAGGGTAATTGGAATCTAAGTTGGGAAACCAAGCCCCTACAAAACACATAGTAACTTTTCCAAGGTTGAAGATATTAAAATTAGCTTTATTCTTTTAAATTTAGGCTTGATTAAGTTACTAAGGTACAGTTTTTTGCTTTTTTTTTATTTCCTTGAACCTCAATTACTACTCCATACTCCCTATTCCCTGCTACTTTCTAAATTAAAATATAAACCCTAGTTTTTAGCCTCGGTAATAGTTTAGAAAAAAATCCCGTTCAATTAAATAATAAATTTAGACACTATCCTTACCCAATGACAATTTCATCGCACAATTAACCCTGCTGATGTTATCAACAATTTAATTGCCGAAAGTATATACCCACCACTAGATTTTCCACTCACATATTTATGGATGAAACTATTTTTAAATCCAGGAGAAATAGCATTTCTGTAGGTAGAGCGATCGCTCTGTACTATTTTCGGCGCTCTCTCTTGAGCAAAACCAAACACCATTTCTCAAAAATCTTGGTATATCTGATTGGGTAGGGAGTAAGCATAGTTAGTCCGTACAATATAAGAATAATAAACATTGGTAGTGGTGTACAAGTAGTGATTTTTGCATTTTTACCGAAAAATTCTGGTCTAAAGTCTCCCTTTTTAAAGGGATAAAAAGCGGTCGTTTAGCATTCCTACGGAATGCTAAAGCAAACGCGACATGGAATAGGAGCATTCCTTATACGAAAAAGCGGAGCTGTCCGTAGGATGGGATGGCGTTAGCGTTAGCGTTAACGTTAGCGTTAGCGAGAGCTACCGTAGTAAGAGGAAACTCCTCTGTAAGAGGAAACTCCTCTGTAAGAGGAAACTCCTCTGTAAGAGGAAACTCCTCTGCATTCTTCGGGTTTCCTTTCCCTCCGGGACGCTACGCGTTTTGCTAGCGCAAAGCTTTACTAACCGCTGTCGCGACATGGAATAGGAGCATTCCCTATACGAAAAAGCGGAGCTTTGCGCTAGCAAACGCCATATCCAATCGACCCAGAGAAAACAGACTATTCCTTATGTCAAGCTTCCTTATTGCAGAGCTACTGATAACTGATAACTGTTAACTGATAACTGAAATGACTCCCTAATTAATATGAAATTTAAAATTACAATTTCTCCCTTTTCTCTTGCTAAATACTTAACTTTTGGCATCTTATGCTTAACTATATGCAGCATCGCTGTTCAGATAGGCAAATACGTTTTTGATTACCGCGAACCCTGGACAAGAATAATTAACCTTGACCGAGAAATGAATATTCCCACTTGGTATTCAGGTTTAATGTTAGTATTTTGTGGCTTAATTATTCGTGGAATATTTACTATCAAAAAATCACAGTCTGACCGTTTTTGGCGACAGTGGCAAATTCTCTCAATTATCTTCTTTATCTTAGCAATTGATGAAATAGCTAGTATCCATGAAATTTTGATTATTGATGACCTAGCAGATGCTCTAAATCTTCCCAGTTTCTGGCATTCTGTTTGGGTAATTCCTGGAACAATTTTAGTGGCTATTTTTATCTGGAAATATTGGAAATTTATCCTGTATTTACCAAAGCAATTACGCCGATATTTCCTAATTGCTATTAGTTTATATATCGGTGGTGCATTGGGTATGGAAATGGTGGGAAGTTACTATGATGGAATTGATGGTCAGCAAAACTTAATTTATGCAATGTTAGCTACCATAGAAGAAGTAATGGAAATGATGGGATGTGTAGTTTTTATCTATAGTTTATTAACTTATTTAGGTGAGTTAAATAGGGAAGTACAAATTAACTTTCATATTAAAAATAAGAGTTAACTTTAAGGCAGAAGGCAGAAGTTTTGTAGTTTACTTTTGTGAAAAGCACTATGAGACTGGAGCTACTGATACTAATAACTAATAACTGATAACTGATAACTGATAACTGATAACTGATAACTGATATCAAATCCGCTTACTTCGGAGCGTTATAAGAAACCGGGTTTGTGGAAGGTTAATATTAGTATTGTAGGGAATTTGATATGATATACCACTACGCAAATAGGTTAGGACATTTCTAAATCCTGAAAGCTTGTAACAGTTTACTATTCCCTATTCCCTATTCCCTATTCCCTAGCGCGTAGCGCTATAACTGAATAACTAAGGTGCCCACTTAGGATTAAAACCAGTCAGGGGTAACTCTTCTGGTTGAAGTTGCCACGGTGAATCATTTTCTGGCATTTTCGACTCTAAAGGTAACATCCATAGACGACTAATTTTTTCGTTATTTTCTGGTTCTTCCTTTTCGTTTGATATTGTCACCATCTGGTCAAATAATAATGCTAAACCATCTGGTGATAAATCCATATTAACTTCCCTTTGATTTGGCAAAATAACTAAAGGTCTTAAATAATTTCTCTTCAGATCAAATGCTGCAATATAAGGTTGTTCTTGATATTCCTCTGGATTCTCTACTACTTGAGTTAATAAGCAATATAAAATAGTTTTCATCGGGTCAAATTCTGCACTAAGAATATTACCATAAGGACGAGTTCGTAATAGCTCTTTCTCTTCACCTTGATTCGTCACAATATATAGCGATCGTGTACCATCTTGGTTATATTTCACCATTGTTGCCATCGAACCATCTGAGGCAAAACTTAATACTCTGCCAAACTTTGGTAAAAATATTAAATCTCCTGAATCTGTTTCTGGATTTATTGGCACAATAGAAGTTCCTTTCCCTTGTAAAATTACTAAACTCTTGCTATCTGGCGTAATTAAAAAGTCTCCACCTTTTTGAATTATTCCATCTTTATTTGTTAGAGGTTTTACTTCTTTTCCTAATTCTAATACCCAAGGACCAGCATCATATATATCTGTTCTATTTACTCGTTGAATTACAATTATTTCACCATCAGGAGATAGGTCGAATTTCAAATTTTGGTATTCTGAATTATCCAGAATTTTTTCAATTTTACCTACAACTTCTAAAGATTCTGATTTTTTTGTTGAAGATTCATAATTAATACCAGTTGTTACAGTATATATTTTTTGTTCTAAAATACTTGGAACCTCATTTAGCTTTTCAACTGCTGAAAATAAAATCTTTTTTCCTTTTGGAAAAAACTTAAAATCTAACACTTCTAGATATTCAGGAGTAAGCAATATTGGCTGCTCCTGTTTAGTCAAATTAATTAATACTAACCTGCCTTTTTCTTTACCTTGAAAACCTATATAAACAAATGCGCGATCGCGACTTTGAAATGAACCTTCAAAAGGCTCCATTATCTCCCCTTGATCAAGCCCATAAAACCTTTCTTTTGCACCAGATAATTTGACTGTATATTCATTACCATAAGGAGCAGGTTCTAAAATAGTATAAGCCATTCTCCGACCTGCCCAACTTAGTTTTCCTGGTAAAGGTGGTTCAATTTGTAAGTTTTTCTCAACACTTGCATGGTTCATAGGTCGATTAAAATCTAGTATAAAAGCTGTATCTTCAGCTCCTATTTTTCGATTTTGCCAACTAAAATCTTTAACTTTTGGAGCCGTATTTCCTACACTTAAAAATAGTACACAAATTAACAAAGTTAGACCGATAATTAAACTTATAGCAACTCGGTCAAGAGGTTGTCGTAATTCCTGTAAAATAATATCTTGAGTTTCACGAAATAGATGATTAATTTTTTTGTTCAAATTTACCATAAGTTTTACCGTTGTATTCCACAGATAATATTCAGTCAAATCAATTCAAAATTCAAAATTATTAATTCGCTCATTATAACCTCTGCCTAAAGTCAGAGGCTTAAAATCAGGAAAATATTTTTGATTTTTTCGTTCTAAATAACGAGTCTTGAATCCTTAATTAAACAATTATTGAAATTCACTTACAACCCAAAAAATTGAACTTTGAATGCGTGAATTTTGAATTCAAAAAATGCTCAGTTTCATGCAGTAAAAAAAAATGCTTAAACCGAATGATTTATATTTAATACCATGTCCGGATAAGAGCGTGATAAAAACACTTCTTTCTCCTGGTACATTCTTTTCTCGAGTCTCGAGTCTAGAGTCTCCTGACTCCTCCCTAATTATTTATAACTATTCAACAGGACATCATATAATATATAGCGTTTCTCAAATTGGTGAGATACAGTTTTAGATCCCCCCTGCCCCCCTTAAAAAGGGGGGAGTCTTCAAAGTCCCCCTTTTCAAGGGGGATTTAGGGGGATCGTAACTGTACCTCATCTTTATGAGAAATGCTATAGCAATTCCCAAAAAGCGCGAGGTACAAAATTCTAGGTTTTAGGGAACAGGGTACAGGGAATAGAATAGAAATAAAGATAAGTGCATCTCATTAGTCTGAGAAACGCTATATAAATATCAAGTCCCTTTAATTGTACATACAATCTAAACATCTACAGGTTTATAGGTTTACAGCGGTTTAATGATGAATAAACCACAATGATACTGACTCTTCACTCCTAACTCTTGACTCCTGACTCCTAACTCCTAACTCCTGACTCCTGACTCCTGACTCCTGACTCCTAACAATGAATTTAGTGGTCTACTTAACTGAAAAGCGCTGTATTTATGATATCAAATCCGGTTGAACAGTTATAAATAACGGGAGTCGTAGGGGCGATTTCGTTCCGAATGCTGTCGCTTTCCGCTTAATTAGGAGCATGACAAACAGAAATCGCCCCTACAGAAGGGAAGAGGAAGAAGTTTTAATATCAAATCCGGGGGAATTGGACATAAAAAAAATCTTCTATCTTCATAACTACGCTCATCTTTATGATTCTCTCTCCTCCTGACTTCCCCTCCTGGGAGGGGTTAGGGGTGGGTTGACTCCTGACTCCTCCTGAGTTAAGCAATCTATAACTGTTTAACCGGATTTGATATAAGGTATAAGGAGGAGGAATTTTTTGATCACTAATTATCCGGACATGATATGATATCAAATCCGGTAGTATCAGTATAGAAAAGCAGAGAAACCGGGTGTGTATCAAATATCCTACAATACTAACATTAACCTCCGATCAACCCGGTTTTTTATGAAACTCCGAAACAAGCGGATTTGACATGAAGTATGTAGGCAGTTGAGTGTTAAATTCTTCACAATATTAGAATTTAGTAGTTTAGTATCTTCTCGTGACTCCTGACTCCTGACTCCTGACTCCCAACTCCCTACTCCTAACTCCTAAATCCTAACTCCTGACTCCTGACTCCTGACTGTCGCACAGGAATTGAAATCACAACTTCTGTTCCCCTCCCCAGAGTCGAGAAATACTCCAACTTACCTTGATGTTTTTCAGTCACAATTTGATAACTGATAGATGTTCCCATTCCCGTTCCTTTACCAACAGGTTTAGTGGTGAAAAAAGGTTCAAAGATACGTTCTTGAATTTCTTGGGGTATACCACAACCATTATCTGCGATCGCAATTTGCACCCATTTATCCTTAATTAGAGAGGTTCGCAGTGTAATTTGACAGGAAAGATTGTGATGTTCAGAATTTGTTTTTGTCTCAATCATCTCTTCCAATGAATCAATAGCATTGGCCATAATATTCATAAACACTTGATTCAGCATTCCTGGATAACATTGGACAGGTGGGATAGTCCCATAATCCTTAATAACCTGAATTTCTGGTTTTTCTCGACTACCTTTGAGGCGATGTTGTAAAATCATCAGGGTACTGTCAAGTCCTTCGTGAATATTTATAGCTTTGATTCCCACCTCATCCATTCGAGAAAAATTACGCAAAGACACTACAATGTCACTAATTCGCTTGCTGCCAATTTCTATTGATGAAAGAACTTTCGGTAAATCCTCTTCAATGAATTCCAGCTCAATTTCTTCCGCTTCAACTTGAATTTCAGTAACTGGATGAGGGTAGTGCTTTTGATACAATTGGATAAGTCTTAATAAATCTTGGGTATGTTTTTGAATATGATGCAAGTTACCATGAATAAAAGTGACAGGATTATTAATCTCGTGGGCAACCCCTGCAACCAGTTGTCCCAAGCTAGACATTTTTTCGTTCTGGAGTATTTGTGTTTGAGTTTGTTGCAGTTGATGCAAAACTCGTTTTAGCTCATCCGCTTGATTTCGATAAGAACTTTCAGATTCTTGTAATTGTTGATATTGTCTTTTTAGCAAACGATCTGCTCTCTGAATAAACAGGAATAGGGTTCCATAAAGCGATGCCAGAATTGCTATACTACCCAGAATAATCTGGCACTGGGTTTGGTTAATTTTTTGAACCAAGGGAGTTACATCACTGTAAAGCTCAAATACTCCCACAATATCTCTTTTGTTACCATTAGCATGAACTGGTATATAGCTAGAAAGGAGATCGCGATCTTCTAGGATGTTTTTTAATGCTTTGAAGGTATCTCTATGTCCTAATTGACTGATAACTTGACCAGATTTAGCCGATAAAAAGCCAGATGTCTGACTCTTATCTTGTCCTATTTGAGAGAAATCAGTAGAAAATACAGTGCGTCCCTGTAAGTCATAAATTTTAACTTTCACAACCGATAAGCTTTCAAGCTGTACGATAACATTTTCATTTAGCTGACGAATTTGAGGATTTGCTGCTAATGCTTCATTACTTAGAGTTTGAGTTGAGGACAGAAAAGACCCATATTTCTGCCATATTGTATTGGCAAAAAACTTTGTCAGTGTAACATTTTTTTCTTCTGTTAGGGTAACTAGATCATATACTGCTTGCTGACGATAAAAAAATGCAAGCAAACCCGTTGTCAGAATAAATGTACTTAAGCTAACTATCGAAAAGTTTCGGACAAGTTGAAAACTTTGGGTAATCATAGCACTGTTGATAATGATTGGAAGATTTAATTTTCAGCTTTATTATATTATAGGCATCTTAACACCATTTTTATAAATGTTTGCTACAAATAGCTAGTTTTTTTTAGAATTCAGGATTCAGGAGTTCTTCGGCAGAATGAATAGCTTCGATGTCATTCTTAGTTGATAAATTATCGAATTTGTCTAATAGACATTTCTGCTCAAGTCTTTTTATCGCCCTTATTATTAGTAACATTCTTTTTTTACACTTGGCATAAAATGTAAGCACTCAGCTATCAGTTACTAGCTACTGTTAATTGTTTGAAGATATATCTATACTATAGCAATCCTATTTTATTTGTGTATAAAAATCTTACCGCTTTTAGGGAACAGGGAACACTTAACTCTTAACTGGGAACAGATAGGAATTTCGGCTTTTTTATTTACCTTTTAATTTTTCACAACCTATTTAGGATTGCTATACTGACTACTACGAAAAGCCAAAATACTTCCATAAGCAAACCCTAATTAGAGATAGTTTTTCTGCGCAATTATTCATTATCTATTATCAATTTTTAGGGAACACTTAACTCTTGACTGGGAACAGATAGGAATTTCGGCTTTTTTATTTACCTTTTAATTTTTCACAACCTATTTAGGATTGCTATACTGACTACTACGAAAAGCCAAAATACTTCCATAAGCAAACCCTAATTAGAGATAGTTTTTCTGCGCAATTATTCATTATCTATTATCAATTTTTAGGGAACACTTAACTCTTGACTGGGAACAGATAGGAATTTCGGCTTTT
>NZ_JAAHHT010000210.1:0-7395 GCF_010672085.1 Okeania sp. SIO3I5 | reverse complement strand
AGCCAAAATACTTCCATAAGCAAACCCTAATTAGAGATAGTTTTTCTGCGCAATTATTCATTATCTATTATCAATTTTTAGGGAACACTTAACTCTTGACTGGGAACAGATAGGAATTTCGGCTTTTTTATTTACCTTTTAATTTTTCACAACCTATTTAGGATTGCTATACTGACTACTACGAAGAGCCAAAATACTTCCATAAGCAAACCCTAATTAGAGATAGTTTTTCTGCGCAATTATTCATTATCTATTATCAATTTTTAGGGAACACTTAACTCTTGACTGGGAACAGATAGGAATTTCGGCTTTTTTATTTACCTTTTAATTTTTCACAACCTATTTAGGATTGCTATACTGACTACTACGAAGAGCCAAAATACTTCCATAAGCAAACCCTAATTAGAGATAGTTTTTCTGAGCAATTATTCATTATTTATTATTTATTATCCATTATCAATTATTCATTATCAATTAATTAATGAATTGCAGTGTCTACAATTACAGCGTTTTTCAGATTAATTAACTACATCGGCACAACCAAAACCTTGTAGGGACATTCCATGGAACGTCCCTACTGTGGTCTACTAATTATGAAAACTGCTGTAAGTGGTCGTGCAAAATTAATTACCGAACAATAAAGGTTTAAAGCCTCTCCTTTCAAGGAGAAAAAAATTCCTTTTAACTTTACCTATTCTGAAAAAGACTTAAAAAAAAGAGGTAATTAATAATTATTAATCATTGAACCCTATTCCCTAGATAATTCTAATAATCATAAGGATTTTTCGGCTTAGGAATTGACTCTATTTTTATTGGCGAAATTGTTAACTTCCGTTGAGCATTCAACTCCTCAGTAATCATTTTTCCTGTAACTCTAAACCAACCATCTTGAGGATATTCACTCCGACTTTTACCTTCTGGTAATTTAACAGGTAATCCCACCGGATAAGCATCAGCAGCACAACAAGTCAGAATAAATCTAGATATCCAGAAATATTGCTCAGATAATCCCCGAGGATAAATTACAAAACCAGTTACTTCAACTTTTTGACCATTATAAGCATCTGGTTCTGGATAAACATTTAAAGTCCTAATCCATTCAATTAGCGATCGCTCTTCTGGTTTAGTCGCAGTCCGAAATTCTTGAGGTTGAGTTCTAGTTACTGGCAAAGATTCTGTTAACCCCCTTTGTAAAGCAGTTTGACTCGCAAAAACTTGAGGAGTAATTGTTAAAGCAAGTATTGCAGATATTAACAGTAAAACACTACTCCAACCAGGAGGAAAAAAGTTAATATGTTGATTTTCAATCGGACTTACTTCTGGTTTTGATTTGCTCGAAAATCTAGATTTTTTTCTAATATTCCATAACTCAAATATTTTCCATCCACCTAATATTAATAAAAAGATTCCAGCACTAACAGTTAAACCAAAATAACGGGGATGAATTAATATGTATAACTTCCCTGTCATCCAATAATTTATTAACAAAAAACCCCAAGCCAAAATTGCTCCGGCATCCAACCAAGATTCATATTGTTTGAGTAGAGAAAATAATGATTTTTCAACCTTCATATAAAAAATTATTTATGTATAGCGCTACGCGCTAGGGAATAGGGAATAGCAAACTGTCAAAATGTTTTTCTTATAGGGAAATCCTCCGCAAACAGGATTTAGAAATGTCCTAAACTATTTGCGTAGTGCTATAAATGGAGGTAATTTCAATTATCAGTTATCAGTATATCTGGCTGTTTGCTCCGCATTCCGCAGGAAACCATCAGGATTAAAATAAGGAATATTCTCTTTTTTTATCCCCTATCCAAGGGGAGGCGCATACTTTTTTTTTGGTAATGAAACTGATAGCTGATAGCTGATAGCTGATAGCTGAATTTACGTTCAACTTAAATATAAATTCACAACCACAGCCATAATAAATGTCAACTGTGCTGCCAATATTATCAAATAAATGACAGCTCGCGAGCGAAAAACTGATAATAACAAACCAACAGCTTTAATATCAATCATCGGCCCAAAAACCAAAAAAGCTAATAGAGAACCACTGGTAAAAGTTGCAGCAAATGACAAAGCAAAAAAAGCATCTACAGTCGAACAAATCGAAACAACTGCTGCTAAAGCTAACATAGCAATAATTGAACTAATTGAGTCTTGACCAAGATTCAAAATTAACTCCCGAGGAGCAGCAACTTGAATGATGGCAGCGATCGCACTCCCAATTACTAATACTCCTCCCAACTCCCGTAATTCTTGCACCATACCATTTAATAAAGATAAAAGTCTTTGTCGATCCGGTGTAACAAAAAGAGATGTCAAATTCATACCTTTGTTAGTAAGTGTTTGACCCCTAACTCCCAGAGACTGACTATCAAAAGGTGCAGTCATTGCCCCTGGTAAAAGTCCCATAGACTCTAGAGGTAAAGATGTAGTAGATTGACCTAAAAAAAATGTTCCTGACTGTAGAAGAGGAGAAGTCTCCGACTTTTGAGAAACTGACTTTTGAGTTCTAGGTAATAAACGAGCAGTTGTCGGTTGCAGAATTGGTCGTATATCCTTCTGAACACTAAAAACCCAACCAATAATTGTTGCTATAGCTAAAGAAAATACCACTCGCCACACCACAATTTCTGGTTGGTCTCTAAATGCGGTCCAAGTTGCCCAGATAACTATGGGATTAATTGTTGGAGCTGCCAATAAAAATCCAATTGCTACTGAGATAGGAACGCCTTGTATTAATAAACGCCTGGCAACAGGAACATTGCCACATTCACACACTGGGAACAAAAAACCAATTAAACTGCCTACGAATGCTCCTAAAAGGGGGTTTTGAGGCAGATATGTGATTAATTTTCGTTCATCAATGAACCATTGTAATATTCCCGAAAAAATAACTCCTAACAGCAAAAATGGCATTGCTTCTACCAATAAACTGAGAAAGAGGGTGAAAGAATTATTCAATTGATTTGTCAGCGTTGATGCCATCTTTAAAATTTATTTTTTAACCTTGATATTTTTTTTTACCATTTACATTTATAATTTATAATTGTTAGGTATTCAAAATTATCTAGCTAACTATCTATCTAATTTATACTGTTAGTATATACCAAGATTATTCAATTACTTAGGGCTTGCTGATTAAATCTAAAAGCATTGATATATAAAAGCTTTCGCCTTTCGGTTTGGGAAAAAAGTGCAAGCAAAGTGCCAACTATAGCTTAAAATGTGAGGATTTTGAGCAGATAACAGCAGAAAAATTAAGGGACTTTAATATCCGACTACATCCTCTGTAATTCCCATTTCTCCAGTATCGAGTCTCGAGTCTCCTGACTCCTACCCTTGCCCATAAGACTTTTTCAGCAAGTCCTACTTAGAATTAAATAATTTTATGATTTACAGGACTTACCCTTTCCCAACCAAGAAACCCAGTTTATTACCCCGATCTTTGTTATTCAAACTACGAAATTTCCTTGCTTAACCCGGTTTCTGCGTAAGTCCTCATTTAACTATATACTACTTCTATATACATACAAAATATTGACAATTTATGGTAAATATGTTTTCCTCTGAGTTATTAGTTTCGACAATTCCTGACAATTGTCTGTCAACAACATTTCAGGAGTCAACTATACGGGATTTGTCTCTATATGATTTTCAAGTTGACAATAATCAAGTAGGAGAAATAGCTGCTCTGAGACTAGAAACTGAACCAAGATTGCCAGGGGTGATTTTAATGGAAAAAGAGCAGCTCTCAGGAATGATTTCTCGACAGCGATTTTTGGAGTATCTGAGTCGCCCTTTTGGTAGAGAAATATTTCTAAAAAGGTCTCTCAAAACTTTGTATCAATTTGCTTGTACCGATTTTTTAGTTCTCCCGACAAATACTACAATTGTGGAGGCAAGTAGTAGAGCTTTGCAAAGACCAACCGAACTTGCATACGAGCCAATTGTTGTTGAAATAGAACCCAATGTCTATAGACTTTTAGATGTTCATCATCTACTTGTCGCTCAATGTAAGATTCATCAATCAGCAAATAATTTACTCCAAGAACTTTATATAAAGTTGGAAACAGCTCATAAAGAGTTAGAACTTCAAGCTTCTTTAGACCCTTTAACTCAAGTTGCTAATCGTAGAAAATTTGACCAATATTTAACTCAAAAATGGTTCCAAATGTCTAAAGAGCAAAATCCTATATCTATAATTATGGCAGATATTGATTTTTTTAAACGTTATAATGACACTTATGGTCATCAAGCTGGAGATCGATCTCTCAAACAAGTTGCCTTAGCAATAAATCAGACTATTCAAATGATAACTCAAACAAATAATGAAAATTTAGTTGCTCGTTATGGAGGTGAAGAATTTGCTATAGTTTTACCAAATAAAACTGCTACTGAAGCTATTTCTATCGCTGAAGAAATTCGCCTTCATATCGAATCATTAAAAATTATTCATCAAGCTTCTTCTTGCTCAGAAAATGTCACTTTAAGTTTAGGAGTTGCTACTACTATGCCTGAACTAAGTAGCTCTATAGAAAAGTTAATTTCTCAAGCAGATAAAGCTCTTTATAAAGCTAAATTAAAAGGTCGTAATCGCGTTATTTGTAATTATTAGAAACTTAGTATAAATCATACCAATCTTATCAAAATTTCTTGACTACATTATTGTTTTTTAAACCAAGAAATAAAATCTCAAGTCTCCGCAATAAAGGAGATAAAAAAGGAAATTTCGGATTTTCTTGCCTTATACTGAATTAGGAGGTATAGATAACTGATAACTAAAATAACAATATGTAGATATTAGACTAATTATCATGCCTTAATACTATACTTAGGCTATACTTCAACACCTCAATAGTTACCAAGATTTAAAGTCTTTTTTTGACAATTATTAGTCGGTTAGTAGTTATTATTCCTACTTTTAACCTCTCCCCCCTCCTCCCAAACTCACCACACTTCCCCACCCAATTAGATATAGCAAGATTTTTGATAAATGGTATTAGACCTCTCCAGAAAAGAGGGAACAGGAAAAACTTAACTGGGAACAAGGAACAGAAAGAAGTAATTAATAATTTATGGATAAAAATTGATTCTATTTTAAATTTTCACGCCTATATCTATTTTATTTGGCATTGTTGAAATAAGATATGAAATTCCGATCGGAGTAAAATTGATAGTAAGGAAAAAAGTTATGGGTGACTACTGACTACTGACTACTGACTACTTGATTTGGCATTGTTGAAATAAGGTATGAAATTCCGATCGGAGCAAAATTGATAGTAAGGAAAAAAGCTATGGGTGACTACTGACTACTGACTACTGACTACTTGATTTGGCATTGTTGAAATAAGGTATGAAATTCCGATCGGAGCAAAATTGATAGTAAGGAAAAAAGTTATGGGTGACTACTGACTACTGACTACTGACTACTTGATTTGGCATTGCTGAAATAAGGTATGAAATTCCGATCGGAGTAAAATTGATAGTAAGGAAAAAAGCTATGGGTGACTACTGACTACTGACTACTTGATTTGGCATTGCTGAAATAAGGTATGAAATTCCGATCGGAGCAAAATTGATAGTAAGGAAAAAAGTTATTCTGACTACTAACTACTGACTACTAAAAATCATACAATAGACATCTCCAAAAATTAAAAATGAAATCAACTCAAGATATGAAATCAACAATTTAATTCCCTATTCCCTATTCCCTATTCCCTGACAACTGCCACGAAGTCTAATAATTCACCAACGCCTTATTTTTTAGTACGACGACGACTCGTAGGAGAAACAACCTTTGAGGAAGTAGACCTGCCAGAGGACTTACGTTGTCGTCTTTGAAGTTTGATTTGGGGAAGTAAACTAGATAAACCTTTCGTTTTAAAACGTCTGTAAGCAGAACCACTCCAGTCACTTAGGGAATGACTCATTGCACCAAGTTCTATACCTACTAACAAAGCAATTACTTCCTGATAATGAAGAGATAGCGATCGCCACAAACTAGCCACAAATCCTAAAACACTCAATTCTAAGCCAAGTAATTCATCTATAATTAAACCAAACACGGCCAAAACAGCCAACCAGTTCAACAAATATAGTAACCGTAGTGCAGTACCAATTATTGGTCCATGAGATAAAAAGGAGCGATGGTGAAGACTTGTTTGGTAGGGTCGCCAAAGCCACTTAAACCAACCCCAACGTTGGAATTGTCGAGAATTGATATCAAGGTCTGGACCAAACATTAGGCCACCAAACAAGAACCCCCCAGAAACAAATAATGTTAAGTGGGTACTATGAACTAACCCAAAACTTAAGCCTGTTATGATGGGCAAACTCCACAAAGTTATTCGGTCATGGGTACGGCCACTAGGCATAGCAGATTTAGTTTAGGCCAAAAAATACATAACTTATATTTATCAAACTTACCAGATCGAGGAAAATTTTTTTTACTTGCATATCTAACTTCCCTGGCGGGAAGTCCCGCGCTCTCCCCTCAGGGAGTGTCGGGATGGGAAAGCCAGGGCAACGGTCAGATACCTCCACAAATAAAATGTTCTGCTCCCCTTGACAAGCAGGAGACATTTTATTATGATAGTTATCGTTGATATAAAGTCAATGAACACAGGGGGAAGACATCACCTCTGTCAAAACAGCGGTCAGGGTTTCCCAGGCTGAAGAATTCCTGTTTTTCCCGTAAGGGCAACGTCGGGAGTATGTCAAAAATATCTGTTATAGTTGTAGATGTTGGGCGGTTAGCTCAGCGGTAGAGCGCCTGCCTTACAAGCAGGATGCCACTGGTTCAAATCCAGTACCGCCCATTTATTAAGCTGAAAAAGTCTTTTTCAGGAGTCAGGAGTAAGGTGAGTAGCCATGGCTATTTGATTCTCCACTCTAAAATTGTCTAAAAGCCAATCATCACAGCGATTGCTCCATTTTTTTCTAATATTTAGGGTTTTCTGAAAAAGTCTTTTTTAAGGAGTAGGGGAGTAGGGGAGTAATATTAAGGCTAAAACCTTTATCTGTCAATACTTTTAGATTTAATCAGCAAACCCTAGTTAGAGAAATTTTCCATCTCACAGAAAGTTGTTGATTTTCGGTGACTCTAAATATCTCATAACTCAGACGTTATAGTTAGAGAAATTTTCCATCTCACAGAAAGTTGTTGATTTTCGGTGGCTCGAAAATCTCATAACTCAGACGTTATAGTTAGAGAAATTTTCCATCTCACAGAAAGTTGTTGATTTTCGGTGACTCTAAATATCTCATAACTCAGACGTTATAGTTAGAGAAATTTTCCATCTCACAGAAAGTTGTTGATTTTCGGTGGCTCGAAAATCTCATAACTCAGACGTTATAGTTAGAGAAATTTTCCATCCCACAGAAAGT
>NZ_JAAHHT010000021.1:6154-32152 GCF_010672085.1 Okeania sp. SIO3I5 | reverse complement strand
TTATGCTTACTTACGTTCTCCAGAGGTATATTTAGAGGGAGTTTATCAAAAATTATCAAATCTTGACGAATAAAAGATTTGCGCCCACACCATGAACCATAATATTTGTCTACAAGAATTAAACCACTTTCTTTAATCCAATCAATTAGTAAGGATTCTTCAAAACCTATTGTTTTTTCTGGCAATTCTGGATCTAAACAAAAACCACCTTCTATTTCATTGACTAAATGCTGAGAACTCTTCCCCTCAGCAATTAACTTTTGAGATTCAGAATTAATTAAAAAACAAGCAAATAAACACTTTCCTCCTACTTTTAAAACTCGCTGAATTTGATGGAGATAATGACGCACATCAATACTAGACAAATGGTAAAAAAGATTACTAATACAAATCGCATCAAAACTTGCTTCTGGATAAGGCAATATAAATTCTGTCATAGGCATAGTTCCCCTTGAATTATAAATAGGATGATAAATATCATAGTATTGAAAGTTAAAATTAGGCTTTCTGGAAGTAATTTCTTGCTGTGCCCAATCAATTACCTTTTCTGAAAAATCAATACCTTCATAACGCGCTTTATGTATTAAGTAATAAGCCAAACCATAGCCAATATCACCTATTCCACAGCCTAGATCGAGAATACTATCTGTAGGTTTAATACCTATTCTTTGAATTAAATATCCTAACCATTTGAAAGCATTAGACTGAAAATTAAAAGAACCATTTCTATTAACTCCATCTATGTATTCTTTAGTAGGAAGTATAAAAGTAGGATTAAAGACATTAACTAAAATACAACCCTCATAGTTTTCCCAAATAGGAGTTAAAACAATTAGGAGATTTTGATAGTTTTCTCTATGTGTTTTATTAAGAGGTATTTCCAGATAAAATCTTGCTCTTTCTGCTCCTCTTAATCTAGGGTGAGCTTTTTTTATTCTCGGACTTTCCATTCCTAGAATTTCTTTAAAGTCTGTATATTCTTCACCTCCAATCAAAACTTTAAAACTGCTAATAGGAAGCAAATTTAGAGAAACTATCCAACCTGTTAACTTTAGCGTTTGATTCTCAATTACTACTTTTCCGATATTGCCAATAGTGAGTAATAAATTCGACCGTTCTAAATAGGAAGAGACATTACTATTATCCCTAGTAATTATGCCCAATGCTTTTTTCAGTTTAGGAATATATCTTTGAATAGTCAAATCTTCTACTTCATTGCGATCGTGATATTTTATTTCTCCTATTTTTCTTTTTTTATTTACAGTTGCTCTACCCCTGTTTATCTTATTTAAAGCTTCTTCTATAGAGCGAGTAAAGTAATGATTAATTCTCAATTTTTTCACCGAATGTTTAGGAGAAATTGACTCTGATAATTTTTCATAATTTTCGCTTACTGCTGCTCCATCATTTACAAAAACAAAATGATGAGGAGTAGTACACTTAATAGTAAATTCACTCTGAACAATACATTTAAAATTTAGATTAGCCCTAAAATCTTCTTTAGCTCGTTTAGTAAAATTTTCTATTTGCAATCCTTCCGGTTTTTTCTGATGTCCTGATGTGCCAAAAATTAACCAATTAATCCCTACTGCCGGAACATCTGAGAACTCTTCTAATACTTCTCTTAAATCATTTTTTTCTGTGGGAAATAAAAATTCATCTAAATCTATAAATGCTATCCATTTAGATTCATTTTTATACTTTTCTAGGAAATGATTATATGCTTTCATTTGTTGACCATTCCGTACAGGCCAATTTTGCAGAACTACCTCATTATTTTCTTGATATGAACGTACAATATCAAGAGTATTATCACTGCTATAATTGTTATATAAATAAAACCTTTCAACACCAACTAACTTATGAAATTCTAACCACTCGACCAAATACGGCGCTTCATTTTTCATAATTGCACATACACTTAAAGTGGCTTTTTTTCTGACTTGATTCATAGAAATATCTCCTAAGTTATAGACTATAGCAATCCTAAATAGGTTGCAGGTAATCAAAAAGTAAAGAAAAAACTGAAACTCTTGCCTGTTCCCTGTTCCCTAAAAAGCAGTAATATTTTTGCCACGAATATGCGGAGGATTGCTATACTGCTATAACTACATTAATTTTTTGGTGGCAAAGAATATAAGCAAGTGGAGAAATCCCCACATTATGTAAGTAAACTTAGTCGCAACCAACTTCCTAAGCTGATGAAATAAATAGTTTATTTCCATTTATTGGCAAGCATACTAAAACTTTTATTTCTATCCTCCGATATCCTCGTTTTGGAAAATAAATATAACTCAAAATTCCGACTGATATCATGTCTGATACCATCGGTATTGTCAAAGGGTAAGAATTCATAATTTAGAATTTAGAATTTATAGCACTACCCATTAAGGTTAGGGCATTTCTAAATCCTGTTTGCGGAGCATTTCCCTATAAGAAAAAGCCTTTAAAAGTCTCCTGTTCTAAGTTTTGTGTTCCCTGTTCCCTGTTCCCTGTTCCCTAGCGCGTAGCGCTATAGAATTCAGAAATTTGGGCTTTAATTATCTAGGGATTAAGGGTATTAACCCCAAAACAACTTAAATTTCCTGTAGATCTGAACCTTGCGAAATAGGCATCTTGCCTGTGCCGCTTTACACGGAACCATACCAGCGGACATGATATGATGAATAAGGCAATCCATAACCAAATACCATTTGACAGAATTAGGGTAAGTGTCAATCGGGTGCATCTCATATTTGCCAAAATACTTTTTTCCTATTCCCTATTCCCTATTCCCTGTTCCCTGTTCCCTGTTCCCTGTTCCCTGTTCCCTGTTCCCTGTTCCCTAAAAGCAATAAATTTTTTGCTTTATTCATGCATTGAGATGCACCCTATTAATCAGCCTTTTTACATGACTCAGTAGTCTGCATAATATTTATTCTCTGATTTTTTTAAATTCTTTAGGATTGATAAGTCTTAAACCTTTTTTTGAATTTATTTTTTGAGCTACTAATGGTAAGTTTTTATGCCTTCCATGTAAAACTTTCACAGTTCCAAAAACAACTCCCAGAAAAGGAAACCTGCAATTATATTCTGGAGGTAGAGTTACTATTCTGAGTTGACTCTTATACAAAGCTTCTCTAAAAGTAGGCTGATCGAAATTAGGTGGATTATACCATTCAAACCAATTAGAAAAAAATTGTTCTACTTCAGGAGATTTTTTATATAAGATTACCCCTGAATTAAACTGTTGAAAACTTTCAGGTACACCATTCTTAAAGCCCTTCATATTCAAGGGAGCATGAGCTACTCCAATGTCAAATTTATCTAAAAGTGGAAATATCTCTGAAAAGTCAGCAGAAATATAAGTATCTGTATCAATAAATAATGTGTAATCATAAGGTGACGCATACATATATTGAACCTTATCTACATGATTGTAATGAGGTTTTTCTATAACTACTACTTGCTCAAAGTTAGAATTTTTGATATCTTCATCGGCAAAAATTGTGACAGGCATTTGAGGCATTTGAGCCTTCAAACTAGCTACTGATTGACAGGCTTCACGAATATATTTTTCTCCAGTAGCAATATAAATTACGCCTATTGATTTGTCAGATTTAATATGTAATTTTATCGAGCCAAGAAGTACACGGCTTTTATTTTTTAGTATTGCTTGTAATGTTAATTCAGATTCTTTTGGTAAACCAATTACTTCTATATTTGCGACAAAACCACTTGTTTTTGCCTGGGGAATTTGGGGATAAGTTTTTGCCACACCAGGGCGTTTTTTATTAATAGATACTTTTTGAAGTAATTTACCATTGCTGAGAATTTCTACTGCTACTGGTTGAGACTCTTTCCCCAAAATCCAACCAATAATTTCAATCTGATTATTGTAACAATCAATTTTATCTCCTTTTTTTGGTCTATCTATATGGTATTTGAGTAGATTTTGGGAATCAATTTTAGAAAAGCTGATATCTACAATTTCTATTTTTGCTTGTGGTTTTACTTCAGTTAATTCTTTTTCATGTTGATCGGAATCTGGTTTTTGCCACCAATAGGTAGCTTTTTGAATCTTAGTTTTACTAACAGTTTTTATCAATTGCCAATCTCTTAACAAATTATATGCTGGTTTATACTTCTCTCTTTGTGCATCATCTACCATCAATATTCCACCTTTTTTCAAAACTCTTATTGATGCTTCAAGACATTTTGCTCGATCACGACCATCTACTATAATCACGTCAAAAAATTCACCTTGAAATTCTTGGCACACTGTATGATATGGTCTAGCAAGTAATCTAAAGTCTACTGGATAACAATTATTATCATCTTCGAGATAATTTGTAACTTTTTGATACCACTCTATATCATGCTCAATAGAAACGAGTTTTTTAGTTAGCTTTGATAACCAAACTGTAGAAATACCACTACCAAATTCCAATACTTTAGCATTCGGTTTTTGTCGCAAAAATTTCTCTAAAAAAATAACCGCATCTTTAGTTAAAGCTGGAATAGTTCTTTTCGACTTTGTTTTTTTTGCCACTGAATTATCATTGCTCAATTTCATAGTTATTTCTCCATTAGATGAGGTAGATGAGCCAAATTGTTTTGAGTTTCGTTGTGAATGTATTTTCTCTAACCGAGACTGATAGTTATGTAATTTATCTTTTAATTCAGACATTGATACCTGTTCCTTTTCCTGTATTTCTTTTTCATATTTATTATCAACTTTAACTATATTTTCTTGTTGATTTTTTTGAGTAGACATAGTTGTTTCTGTTTCTTCTGTAATTGAGTAACCATACCCTTCAGCCATTTCAATAATTTCTTTAAGCAAATCTGGTTCTTTTATTTCTTCTATGAGGTTGATTTTTCTCCGATTTTCAGAATTTCTAGTATTAGTTTTAATGTCATTAAAAATTTCATATCGTTCGTAATCCAAACTCAGTTTATCAAACAGTAATTCCAAAGGATCTTCCAGTCTATAATGTATTAACTGTCTGCCACTTTCTTCAATTTTACGATGCCAATATAAATACCACTTACAACATTTAGTTAATTCTGAATCTGATGATTTAATTTGGGGTGTATTTAAAAGAGCATAGTTGGTATAAAAGTTGTAGTTTCGTCTAAAAAAACCTATTGCTATTAGTGACTCAATTACTTTTTGAGGATGACGAGTCAGATGAATAATTGAAACATCTTTAGGTACACATTTGGTATTCAAAAATGGAACTGCTAACCAACTAGAATCAGCTTCTAACTTTTGGTTATTCAACATTCTTTTTTCAACTACTTCCTCAGTTAAGTATCGCTGTTTTTTGGAAGGAGCGCCAAAAAAATTTTCATGTCCGCAGTTTATTCCCACACTTCTAAAAGCATAGGACATAAATTTAGTTCCACTTCTCGCTGTTGCTACAACTAAGTATTTGAAGTTAATTTTTCTTGAAACTTTTTGATTTTTCTTTTGAGTGGAGGATATTTCACCTTGCTGAATTTTAGTTACTGATAATTTATCTTGATTTTTATTTGATACTTGCTCAGTTATGGAGGTCATGTTTAAAGATTGACTTTCCTGATTTTTTGATTTTTTAACAGCAGTATTATCCCAATTAAACTTCTGACCTAAGTATTCCTCTAACCTTTGGTTATAGGGCTGAAAATATTCAGTTAGCATCATTCGTGTAGCTGCACTTATATCATTTTTGTGCCGTCTATAGTTGTGTTTTTCATAAATTTCTTGGGTCTGACTGGGTACCCCTAAAAAATCCCATACCTGTTTCATTTTTTGTCCTGGATTTTCCCACAGTTCTTCACTCTTTAAAATCAAAAAGCTTTGCCTCGGAAAAAATTTCATCCATTCAACTAATTGCTGGATATAAATACCTCTAGATAAATAACTGTAGTATCGATGCGACAAACTTTTATAATTTTCATCTGCTATAATTTTATTTATTTCAGGTTCAATTCGAGATGACTCTTGTTGAATTGCTTCTTCAAAAGACAGAGGTTCCCGAAGTTTACGAAACTGACGATTATGATAATAATGAGATACTGCTCTGTCTACAGGATTTCTTAGTAGTACAATCAATTTTATATCTGGTAGAGATTGAGATATTCTCTGGGGAGCATGGGGATGAAATATATAGTATGGACTAGCTTCTCCTGTAATGATTTTATTCTGGGTTTCTTTTTGAGAAAAATGAGAATAATACCAACTCATTCCTTTGTCAAAATTTAAGTCGAAAAAATGTACCTCTTTTTTAGTTGCAGGTAAAATTTGAGGATGTTTAGTCAAATATTTATATAGAGAGGTAGTTCCACATTTCTGAGCACCAATAATAATAAAATTTGGTTTTTGCATAATAATTTTATAGATAATAAAAACTGGTTATAAATAATAAAAATTCAGAAAAATACACTTCAAATGGTGGCGATCACTGAAGGATATTTCAATTAATTTTTTCGATCAGGGATTACTTTGTTTAAAATGTGCAAAAATAAACTAATCCTTACTTAATTCATTAAAATAATGCTTGGACAGCATGACCTAAGATTAGAGTTGAATGCTTACATATAAACTGAAAATTTATCCTGTTTTCTCTCCAATGTAATGATTTAATTTTAATTGGCTTAACAATACAATTGGGTTATGTATTTGAAAAACGTAATTCTTTTCCATTTTCTTTAAGGCCAAGATTGATTTTTAGAAAAAAAAGCAACTTATAACATCTTAATTTAGTAAGCTGATACTAACACTATTAGGTATGAGTAGTAGTCTCAAAATAAGACAAAAAATATGAGCAACCTGTTCCCACTAACCCCAGAAACTCCAACCCAATACTTTCAAGAAGGCCAACAAGCTATAGCAGCAGGGGAACTAGAAAAAGCTGTTACTCTCTATCAAAAGGCCATTCAACTCAATCCCAACTTGGCCTTGTATTACCAAAGTCTAGGGGATGTTCTAGTTCAAATAGAAAAATGGGAAGAAGCTACTACAACCTACCAAAAAGCCATAGAACTAAAACCGACTTCCGCATTGTCTCATCATAATTTGGCGAAAGTCCTGGAAAAACAAGGTCGGTTAGATGAGGCGATCGCTTCTTTTTCCCAGGCCATCTAAGATTAATCCTAATTTCTCAGAATTCTACATTAAATAAAAATATGCACTCCCAGTTAAATCCAGAAACTACAGTAGTTGAAAATCTCCAACAGGCAGAAACCTATTTGGCCAAAGGAAAATTAGATAGAGCACAGGCAGCTTGTCAAAAAGTCTTAGAAGTTATACCAGACCTTGCCCCTGGGTGCAAGATACAAGCAAACATTAGCCTTGCTAGGGGCCAAGTGGAAGAAGCTATGAGTTGGTACAAAAAAGCCCTTGCTGCTCAACCTGACTGGGCAGAAGTCTATGCTAATATGGGCAGTCTATATGCTATGCAAAAGCAGTGGCAGCCAGCTATAGCTTCTTATCAAAAAGCGATCGCCCTCAAACCAAATATTGCTGCATTTTACCGAAACTTGGCTAAAATTTGGCAGTTGGTAGGTAAGCCAGAGTTAGCAGCAGAGTGTTCTTATCAAGTATTAACTTTACAGCCAGAGTCGGCAACAGCATCAGAATATTTAAGTCTGGGTAAAGGTCTTTTTGACCATCAGAAGTTGACCGAAGCGATCGCTTGTTATGGCCGAGCAATTGAGTTAAATCCTAATTTATTTAAAGCTTATCATTTATTAGGAGATGCTTTGATAATTCAGGGTAGTTTGGATGAAGCAATAAACTATTATCAAAAAGCTGTAAAACTCCAACCAAATATATGGGTAGCTTACCAAAAATTAGGGAAAGCTTTACTAGAAAAAGGTGAGTTTGCTGAAGCAGTCATTAATTTTCAACAAGCTATAGAAATTAACCCTAATTCTATTTGGTCTTACCCAAAATTAGGTTTAAGTTTGATGAAATTAAAAAAATGGGATGCAGCAATTAATGCTTACCGTAAGGCTATAGAATTTAATTCTAAAAATGGGTTTATTTACAATAACTTGGGGTTGGTTTTATTTGAAAAAAAACAATGGTCAGAAGCAGTTAATGCTTACAAAAGTGCAATTGATATCCAACCAAATAATTCTGGGTTTTATCATAATTTAGGTAAAGCTTTATCAAAGGAAGGCAAGAAAGAAGAGGCGATCGCCTGCTACTCAAAAGTAATTGAATTAAATCGAACTAACGGCGATGCTTATTATTTATGGGGAGAAATATTACGAGAAACAGGAAGGTTAGCTGAAGCTTTAGAGGTTTACCAAAAAGGGCTACAAAATTTACCTAAAGAATCTCAATTTTTTCCTAAACTTGAATCTCTACTTATAGAGCAAAAGCAAATTCTAATAGAAGATTATCGTAGTTGCGCAAAAGACCACAAAGAAACTGGGAATTTAACAGAAGCAATTCAGCTTTATCAGAAAGTTACTGAACTTCAACCTCAAAGTTCAGACTATTATGAACTAGGGATGTTGTGGATGGAAAAACAAGATTGGGAAGCAACACTTTTATGCTATGAAAAAGTTTTATTTTTAGAGAAAAAGTATGGCAAAGAAAGTCAAATCTCCAAATATCTCTTGTTAGGAGTGTCTTTGGTGAAAAATGGAAAAATTAAACAGGTTATTGATTGTTATCATCGAATTTTCCAAAAAGATTTGCAGAATTTATGGTGGTATTATTGGTTAAGTATTAGTTTGTCAGAAGCATCGTTAATTCCAGAAGCAGTTAGTTTGTTTAAGGAATTTCCTAAGCCACAGTCTTACTCATTACCAGAGCCAAAAATCAATCATAATTCTTCCGATTCAATCTACGATAAAATCTGGAATTGGTTTAATCAAAAAAATCCCAAAGAATTTGATTTCAATATAGAAGATATAAATTATGAGAATTTGGAACCAGAAGTCAATCAAATCAAAAATTATTTTGCTCAAAATAAAATCATAATATTTAATATCAAAAAAATCACAGAATCAGAGCAAGAGCATCTTCAAACATTAGGAATATCTTTAGAGTATCTACAAATGATTGCTCTAGAAAATAATGAGCTAGAAAATATTTATATCAATTATTTTAATCAAGAATTACCAGTCAATCCTCTCAAAAGAACACAGCATTATCCCCATAGAAAACTATCTACCCCAGATCGCCGTCTCAATAGTGGAGTAGAATTTAGCCAGACCATAACAGAATTCCAATATATGTACGCTATAGATCCGATCGCTGGTAATCTAATCAAGTCTAATGAATCTTTTTATCTTCGAGACCTTACAATTATTTATCGTTTTGTGGGTACGGAAGTATTCTATATATTAGCAGGTAGTTTTGGTGGGTGGAAATTATCTCTGTATATTCCTAAATATGAGATAGCTATAATATTATCAGACAAAGCTCCCCACACTGTTAAATCTATTCAGAGTGATTATAATACCTTGAAGACTTATTTTGTTACTTATTTTAGAGAAGTTAAACAATATATTCATTCCCAGCAGCCAAGATTATTAACATCAATTGTTGGTTTTCGACGCAATCTCGGACACTTTTTTTGGCAAGAACTTAATGGAATATATTATTTATACAAAAATCTTTTGTTAGACCAGATAGATTGTTTAGCAATAGGAAATTCTCAACACCTAGGAGTGACAGAAATTTTTCCCGAACTCAAAAATAAAAAACAGTTAATTCTCACAAATGTATCAGAAATAAAAAAGTTCCAGTTATTATTAAAAAATAACTGTTTATGCTTGAGGGTGGCGGAACATTTTATTACTCAAGAATATGTTTCTAGAATATATGATGTTGCTTGGAATAAATGCAGTGAAAATTTCAGAGCAGTATTACCAAATAGAAAAAATAATCTAGAGTGTTTTCCTCTACTATGGGTAAATCTTCGGGCACACAATAAAAGTTGGAAATCACAAGAAAAAGGATATGCAAATATCATTAACAAATTGAGTGAAAATTTTCCGAATATAGGGATAGTGTTTGATGGCTGGATTGATTGTAATGAAATAGTTGAAAGTATTGTTAAGCTAGTCAAACCAGATATAAAAATATACAGTACATTAGGTTGTCCTTTACATGAAAGTATAGTTTGGGCACACCAAATTGATGCTTATATCTGTGTAGTAGGTTCGGGATTAGTAATTACATCATGGCTAAGTGATAGACCAGGTGTTGCTTATGCTAATCAAGGTCATCTTAGGCAACAAAGTTTTTGGTCGCGTGTGAAAGAAAATGTAGTCGCTCCCTCCTTTTTGAGGTCTCAAGATATTAAACAACTACATAAAGGAGCCTATGGAAATTATGAAATTAATTGGCAAACTATATATCAAAGAATATTTAAGATTCTCAAAAAAATTGAAAAGAAAAAGCTAATGGCTAAAGAGCAAAAATAAAAATAAGTAGAAGAGATTATGGTCATTGCTCACGAACTTTGAATAAATAAAAATCTAGATAGATGCAATCTAAAACAATATTAGTCGTTACAACAATTTCAGCACCCAATAAAGTTTTACGAGAATTGGCATTAGGTTGTCAGTTATCCTACTGGGATTTCATAATTATTGGTGATACAAAAACACCAAGTGACTTTTTTTTAGAAGGTACTCAATACTATGATATTAATGCTCAAATATCTACAGGATTAGAATACCCTAAACTATGCCCTACTAAACATTATGCTAGAAAAAATATCGGCTATTTATTAGCAATACAAAAAGGAGCAGAACAAATAGTAGAGACTGATGATGATAATTTGCCTCTAGATAGTTTTTGGCAAGAAAAATCTTGGGAAATTAAATGTAAAATTATCGACAATAGAGGTTGGGTAAATGTTTATAAATACTTTTCAGAAGCACCAATATGGCCTAGAGGATTACCATTAGACAAAATTAATCGCCCAGTACCCCCTTATGGAGAATTATCTGAATCTTTATCAGAATGTGTAATTCAACAAGGACTAGCTAATCAAAATCCAGATGTTGATGCAATTTACAGATTGATTTTACCTTTACCTCAAGACTTTAGAGATAATGTGAATTTAGCATTGGGTAAAGATAGTTGGTGTCCTTTCAATAGTCAAAATACATATTGGTTTCCGAATGCTTATCCACTTATGTATTTACCTGCATATTGTTCATTTAGAATGACAGATATATGGCGAAGTTTTATCGCTCAAATAATTTGTTGGGAAAATGGTTGGCGGATTTTATTTCACAGTCCAACTGTTTATCAAGAGCGTAATATTCATAATCTCATGCAAGATTTTGAACAAGAAATTCCTGGTTATCTCCACAATGAAAAAATAGCAAAATTATTGTCTGAGGTTAAATTAACAACGGGAAAAAATGAAATATTAGATAACCTCAGAAAATGCTACGATACTCTCATTAAAAATGAAATATTCCCACCAAAAGAGGGCGAGCTACTAGAAGCTTGGCTTAAAGATTTGACATCCTCCCGACGCTGAACTGCGGTACAGCGCTGGATTCCCGTCCATCATTCAAACAGACTAAGCTGCATAAAAATGAAATCTTTTTCCTCAATAAATTCAGAAACTGCAAACCAATATTTCCAAGCAGGTAAGCAAGCTTTAGCACAGAAAAAAATAGAGTCAGCGATCGCCCTAATTCAAAAGGCCATCGAACTTCATCCCAACTTGGCCTTATATTACCAAACTTTAGGGGATGTTCTGGTTCAAATAGAGAAATGGGAAGAAGCTACTACAACCTACCAAAAAGCCATAGAACTAAAACCGACTTCCGCATTGTCTCATCATAATTTGGCGAAAGTCCTGGAAAAACAAGGTCGGTTAGATGAGGCGATCGCTTCTTCTTCCCAGGCCATTAAGATTAATCCTAATTTCTCAGAATTCTATATTAGTTTAGGAGCAGCTTTAGTCCAGAAAGGCTTACTCTACGAAGCGATCGCTCATTTCCAAAAGGCTATATCCCTAGAACCTGACTCTAGTATGGCTCATCAAAATTTAGGGGTAGCTTTGGAAAAACAAGGTCAGATTGAGGAAGGGATAATCTGTTATCGAAAAGCGATTGAAATTGACCCTGGTTTCTGGGAAGGGTATCAAAAGTTAGGAACGGCTTTAACCAAATTGGGAGACTTCCATCAAGCTGCCGAAATTTATGGAAAGGCTTGCCAAATAATTCCTAATTTTGCTACAGTTTATTATTATTGTGGGGAAGCCTTGGCAAAATTGCATCGGTGGGATGAGGCTATTGCTGCATATCAGAAAGCAATTGATTTATTGGGCGAGGATAAAAGTACCGCCCCTACGGCAGTAGTCTATCACCAGTTTGGCTATGCTCTAACTCAACAACACAAATGGGAAGAAGCTATCTCGGCTTATCGAAAAGCAACGGAACTTCAGCCGAACTCTCCAGAAGTTTATCACCATCTTGGTTATGCTCTAGCTCAACAGCAAAAGTGGGAAGAAGCAGCGACAGCTTACCGGAAAGTTACGGAACTCCAACCAGACTCCCCAGAGGTTTATCATTATTTGGGATATGCTCTATCCAAACTCCAACAATGGGAGGAAGCAGTTGTAGCTTACCGTAGAGCTTCCGAACTTCAACCAAACTCTCCAGATGTTTATCATCAGTTAGGTCATGCTTTGATTCAATTAAAGCAGAATGACTGGGCAGTGGCAGTGTTGCGCCAAGCAGTAGAACTTAATCCTAACTTAGCTGAAGCTTACCAAGACTTGGGCAAAGCTTTGAGTAATATTAAACAGTGGGATGAGGCGATCGCTTCTTTTCAACGTGCTATTAATTTTTTGCAGGAACAGGGAGATACTACCACTACTGCTCGGGTATATGGTTATTTAGGGGAAGCTTATGCCTCACAAAAACAGTGGGATGAGGCGATTGTTAATTATCGTCGCGCCCTGAAGCTTAACCCCAAGTTGCCAGAAGTTTACCATTGTCTGGCTTTAGCTTTGGTACAACAACAAAAATTTGATGATGCTATTGTCAGTTATCGTCAAGCTATTGAGCTAGGTGTTAATACAGCGGAAATTCACCATAAGTTAGGTTTTACTTTCAGTAAACTAAAACGGTGGGAAGAAGCAGTGGTTAGTTATGGTAGGGCAGCAGAGATTAATCCTAATTCGGCAGCACTTTATCATGTTCTGGGAGAAAGTCTGGTACAACTGGAAAGGTGGGATGAGGCGGTAGTAGTTTATAGGAAAGCTAGGCAACTTAATCCTAAATCTGCCGATGTTGCTTACCATATTGGGGAAGTAATGTCAAAGTTAGGTCGATGGGAAGAGGCGGTAGTTGCTTATGCTAAAGCTGTGGAGTTAAAACCATTATCGGCAAAATTTCATTTTCAGTTAGGGGAAGCTAAGACTAAAAAAAATCCATTAAGTGAAGCAATAAGTTGTTATCGTCGTGCTTTGGAAATAGACCCTCATTTTTCTAAGGCTAAGAAAAAATTAGAGGAAGTTTTATCAATACAAAATCTGATCAGAACAGGGGAATTTGGCAGTTTCAGTTTATTAGGAGAAACAGAATTTGAAGGTTGTCTTGATTATGCAACTATCGACTATGTTTCTGGTTGGGCAAGACATAAAAAAGACCCTGACAAAGTTGTATTTCTGGATATTTTTGTCGGTAATAATTTAGTTGGAACGTTAGTCGCGAATAAATATCGTCAAGATTTAGCAGAAGCTTTTGGTACTCACGGATGTCATGCTTTTGCTCAGAAAATTCCGCCATCTTTACATAGCAATGGTTTAGTTGAAGTTAGTGTCAAAATAACAGAAACAGGTCAACAAATAAAAAATTCTCCTAAAGTATTAGTAGTCGGACCGAAAGGTAAAAAACATCAAGTTAATCTCAGTTTCGAGCAGGGAGAAATTAATAAACTTATCTATCGTGTTCAAGGAGTCAGGAGTCAGGAGTCAGGAGTGAAGAAGGAGACAGGAGACAGGAGACAGGAGTCAGGAGTTAGAAGTAAAGAGTTAGAAGAAGGAAGAGGGAACAAGGAAGAAGGAAGAATCAGTGAAGAGGAAGTAAGAAGTCAGATACCTCTGGCAAAAATTCAGGCAAAAAAACCAAAAGTAGCAGTAATTATTTTGAGTTTGAATGGAGCGAAACTCTTAAGTGAATTATTTGCTTCCTTTGAGCTTTATAACAGTTATGAAAAATTAGAATTAATAGTAGTTGACCACGGTTCAACAGATAATAGTATAGATGTCTGTACCCAATGGTCAGAAAAATTACCAATTACAATTATTGCCAGAGGAGAAAATTATTCTTTTTCCAACTCCAACAACGTAGGAGTAGATGAAACAAAAGCACCATTACTGTTATTTATGAATAACGATATTACCCTCTGCCAAGATATAATTCCTCAGATGGTTGAGCTAATTCAACAAGATGAAAATCTAGGAATGGTAGGAGTCAAATTATTAGATATAGTTAGCGATCGCTCTTTGGCTTTTCCTCCTACTCAACATTTAGGAGTACAGTTATATTTCCACAGTCAAAATGAACCTTTTTATCCTTTTGAAATTCGATATGCTCCGCAATTATTAAAAGTACAATCTGCTCCTTGGAAAGTACCTGTTGTAACTGGAGCATTAATGATGTGTCGGCGAGAAGATTTTCAGAAAGTAGGAGGTTTTAATGAAGACTACTTTTATGGTTATGAGGATGTAGATTTATGTTTGACTATCCGACAAAAATTAGGCAAAGAAATTATCAGTGCCAATCATTTAACAGCTTTTCATAATCGTGGTTTTTCTCGATTTAATAAGGGGAAAGAATTTACCCAGAAAATCTTGAAAAATCGCCCAATAATAGAAAAAAGATATGCCTATTATTTACGCAGGAAACATCTACAAGATTATTTTGAAAAAGGAATTTATTGGACTGGGCATCCTTTAACTATTGGGTTTGCTGTAACTGAAGCAGATATGGCAGCTTCCGCAGGAGATTATTTTACGGCAGTGGAATTAGGAGAACAATTAGTGAAAGAATTTGGATGGGATGTTTACTATATTTCAGAAGGAGAAGATTGGTATGATATGACGCGATTAGATGTAATTGTTGTTATGCGCCATGACTATGATTTAGAAAGAATAGAAAATGCTAAACCAAGTTTAGTAAAAGTTGCTTGGGCAAGAAATTGGTTTGAAATTTGGGCATCTCAAAAATCAGCAGGAGATTATGATTGTTTCTGGTGTTCTTCTCAAAAATCTGCTGATTATATTCGGCAGAAATTATTTAAACCCGCAACGGTAGTTAGAATAGCAACTAATCAGGAAAGATTTCAAGAATTCAAAATTCAAAATTCAAAATTCAAAAGTGAAGAAGTCAATTCTGAAGTTAAAAGTCAAAAGTCAAAAGTTAAAAGTGAAAGTCAACTCAGAAGTCAGAAGTCAGAAGTAAAAAGTTTAGAGAATAATTCTGAATTAGCAGTTTTTGAACAACAGGAAAAACTCAATTCCGGACTAGGTAATAAATTTCCCGAAGTAGGTAAAAATCAAGTCGAGAAAATTTCGGAAGTAGCAATTTCAGAAGAGTCAGAAAAAATCTCATCTGAAGTAGAGAAAAATTCTGGAGTAGCAATTTTCAACCAATCAGAAAAAGTCGGTTCCGAACGAGGCAATAAAATTCCCGACTCAGGCAAAACTCAACTAGAGAAAAATTCAGAAGCAGCAAATTTCAACCAATCAGAAAAAGTCGGTTCCGAACGAGGCAATAAAATTCCCGACTCCGACAAAACTCAACTAGAGAAAAATTCTGGAGCAGGAATTTTCAACCAATCAGAAAAAGTCGGTTCCGAACGAGGCAATAAAATTCCCGACTCCGACAAAACTCAACTAGAGAAAAATTCTGGAGCAGGAATTTTCAACCAATCAGAAAAAGTCGGTTCCGAACGAGGCAATAAAATTCCCGACTCCGACAAAACTCAACTAGAGAAAAATTCTGGAGGAGCAATTTTCAACCAATCAGAAAAAGTCGGTTCCGAACGAGGCAATCAAATTCCCGACTCCGACAAAACTCAACTAGAGAAAAATTCTGGAGGAGCAATTTTCAACCAATCAGAAAAAGTCGGTTCCGAACGAGGCAATAAAATTCCCGACTCAGGCAAAAGCGAAGTCGAGAAAATTTCGGAAGTAGCAATTTCAGAAGAGTCAGGAAAAATCTCATCTGAAGTAGGTAATAAATTTCCCGAAGTAGGTAAAAGTCA
Source organism: Okeania sp. SIO3I5 (assembly GCF_010672085.1). Classification (GTDB taxonomy): domain Bacteria; phylum Cyanobacteriota; class Cyanobacteriia; order Cyanobacteriales; family Microcoleaceae; genus Trichodesmium. Next base: position 15,921 of record NZ_JAAHHT010000021.1, on the reverse strand, counting down.
AGTCGAGAAAATTTCGGAAGTAGGAATTTCAGAAGAGTCAGGAAAAATCTCTTCTGGAGTAGGTAATAAATTTCCCGAATTAGGTGAAAATCGAGTGGAGAAAATTTCGGAAGTAGGAATTTCAGAAGAGTCAGAAAAAATCTCTTCTGGAGTAGGTAATAAATTTCCCGAATTAGGTGAAAGTCGAGTGGAGAAAATTTCGGAAGTAGGAATTTCAGAAGAGTCAGGAAAAATCTCTTCTGGAGTAGGTAATAAATTTCCCGAATTAGGTGAAAGTCGAGTGGAGAAAATTTCGGAAGTAGGAATTTTAGAAGAGTCAGGAAAAATCTCTTCTGGAGTAGAGAAAAATTCTGGAGCAGGAATTTTCAACCAATCAGAAAAAGTCAATTCCGAACGAGGCAATCAAATTCCCGACTCAGGCAAAACTCAACTAGAGAAAAATTCAGAAGCAGCAAATTTCAACCAATCAGAAAAAGTCGGTTCCGAACGAGGCAATAAAATTCCCGACTCAGACAAAACTCAACTAGAGAAAAATTCAGAAGCAGCAACTTTCAACCAATCAGAAAAAGTCGGTTCCGAACGAGACAATAAAATTCCCGACTCCGACAAAACTCAACTAGAGAAAAATTCAGAAGCAGCAAATTTCAACCAATCAGAAAAAGTCAATTCCCAACTAGACAATAAAATTCCCGACTCCGACAAAACTCAAGTAGAGAAAAATTCAGAAACAGCAACTTTCAACCAATCAGAAAAAGTCAATTCCCAACGAGACAATAAAATTCCCGACTCAGGCAAAACTCAAGTAGAGAAAAATTCAGAAACAGCAACTTTCAACCAATCAGAAAAAATCAATTCCCAACGAGACAATAAAATTCCCGACTCAGGCAAAACTCAAGTAGAGAAAAATTCAGAAACAGCAACTTTCAACCAATCAGAAAAAATCAATTCCCAACGAGGCAATAAAATTCCCGACTCAGGCAAAACTCAAGTAGAGAAAAATTCAGAAACAGCAACTTTCAACCAATCAGAAAAAATCAATTCCCAACGAGGCAATAAAATTCCCGACTCCGACAAAACTCAAGTAGAGAAAAATTCAGAAACAGCAACTTTCAACCAATCAGAAAAAGTCAATTCCAAACTAGACAATAAATATAAATCTGACTATTGTTTCACAGGAAGCTTCTGGAAATATTCACGAGATATTATGAATTTGTTAGAACCAGATAATTTACCCTTTGAATTTGCTTTGTATGGCTATAACTGGGAAAAATTTGAGAAGTTTAAAAAGTATAATCGCGGACCTCTCCCTTATACAGATATGCCAAAAGTCTATGCTTCCACAAAAATAGTAATTGATGATGCAAATTCAGTCACAAAACAATGGGGTTCCACAAATTCGCGGGTGTTTGATGCCATTATTTCAGGTGCTTTAGTTCTGACAAATGGAGAACTAGGAAATCAAGAATCTTTCAACGGACTATTGCCTACTTATAATTCTCGCGAATCTCTCGAAAATTTATTACGAGAGTACCTCACAAATGAGGAATTAAGATTAGCCAAAGTTGCAGAATTACAGAAAATAGTCAAAGAAAAACACACTTATAAACATCGCGCTCATACAATATTTTCTGCCTTGCGTGAAAAAATGAGTAATAGCTTCCGCATCGGCATAAAAATCGGAGTTCCTGACTGGAAACAAGCGCAAGAATGGGGAGACTATCATTTTGCCTTAGCAATAAAACGGCAATTTGAAATATTAGGTCATTCCGTCAGAATTGATATTTTGCCAGAGTGGGAAAATCCTCAAATATTTGGAGATGATGTGGCAATTACCATTCGCGGTTTGAGTCGTTATCAACCAAAGTCTTATCATATTAATTTGATGTGGAATATTAGTCATCCAGATCAAGTTTCCCTACAAGAATATGAACAATATGACCGAGTATTTGTGGCATCCGATTCCTATGCTGAGGAGTTACAGAAAAAGGTAAAAGTTCCAGTACAAACTTTACTCCAATGTACCGATCAAAATTTGTTTTATCCTGACAAAGAAGGTTATGAAGAAATAGGAGAAATTTTGTTTGTGGGAAATTCTCGGAAAGTTTATCGCCAGATAGTAAAAGATGCAGTGGAGAGTGGTTTAAAGGTAGATATTTATGGTACAAACTGGGGTAATTTCTTGCCCGATGGTTATTTAAAAGGAGAATATATTCCTAATGAAATTTTACGACGTTATTACAGTAAGTGTGGCGTTTTATTAAATGACCATTGGGATACTATGCGAGAAAAAGGATTTATTTCCAATCGTTTATTTGATGCTGCTGCTTGTGGAGCAACAATTGTATCTGACAAAATTTCAGGTTTGGAAAAAGTGTTTGGAAATAAAATTTCTACTTATAATTCTCAGGAAGATTTGCCAAAAGTAGTAGAAGATTGTTTGCAGCAGAAAAGTCAGAATGTAGGAGAAAAATTAGAGCTAGCAAAATATGTAAGAGAGAATCATAGTTTTGAGAAAAGAGTCGGGGAAATATTAGCAACTATTGAGAAGTTGAATGAGGAAAAAATGTTGGAAAAGTTCAGAAAATTAGAAACAGAAATCTAGAATTTCTGCTGATTAGTGAAACAGAAAAATAAGTTTGGTCTCCAAATCAAACTCCTACAGTTTTTTTCACAAATCATTGTAGTGGACTGTTTCATCTTAAATGATGCAATAGGCTTTTTTCTCCCTTACCACCTTGTCTTCCTTGTCCTCCTTGTCTTCCTTGTCTTCCCACAACCTAAAATAATCATGCACAGTTTTAGCTGAAACAGTCCANTGTTGTCCGCTTGCGATACAGGAATAGGAGATATTAGCGCCGGGGAAGGAATTTATGGATTACGTCGTGCTTTCGTGATTGCCGGCAGTGAAAGTCAAATGATTAGTCTGTGGAAAGTAGAAGATGATGCCACAAAAGATTTGATGGTAGCTTATTATCAGGGATTAAAAGCAGGAATTGGACGCCGGGATGCCTTGCTCGAAATTCAGCGAGATTGGTTGAAGGAAGGGGAGTATCAACATCCTTATTATTGGGCGAGTTTTATCTTTTCCGGGGATGGAACACCGATTGATAATTAATAATTAATAATTAATAATGGCTTTGTTGCATGAAAGTAGCGACAGAACATCCGTTCCGCTTTTCGGTTGTTCCCGACATGAAAGGTGAACCTAGTTGCAGCTATATCACCCTATTTCTATAGATTGATGCTTTATTCATTTGTTGTGTTGGCCAATAGTTAAATCGCTGAAAGCCTTGACAGGTATAAGTTTCAGCCTTTTTTTATCAATATTTGATGTTTGATTTATTTATTGGCCAATAGTTAAATCGCTGAAAGCCTTGACAGGTATAAGTTTCAGCCTTTTTTTATCAATATTTGATGTTTGATTTATTTATTGGCCAATAGTTAAATCGCTGAAAGCCTTGACAGGTATAAGTTTCAGCCTTTTTTTATCAATATTTGATGTTTGATTTATTTATTGGCCAATAGTTAAATCGCTGAAAGCCTTTCCAGGTATAAGTTTCAGCCTTTTTTTATCAATATTTGATGTTTGATTTATTTATTGGCCAATAGTTAAATCACTGAAAGTCTTGACAGGTATAAGTTTCAGCCTTTTTTTTATTAATCTTTGATGTTTGATTTATTTATTGGAAAATAGTTGTAGAAGTATGAAGTACAAGGATCTTGGATCTTGTGCGGTAGCTATATGTTTTCATACAACAAAGCCATTAATAATTAATAATTCAGATGTAGGTTGGGTTGAGGGACGAAACCCAACAACAGTCTTTCTCCCGTACAGACGTTTTTGCTGGCGCAAAGCTCCGCTTTTCATGTCGCGCAGCGTTAACGTTTGCGGAGCATTCCGTCAGGAAAGTTGTGCGAAGCTAAACGGCTAAGATCAGAAGTCTACAGTAGGGACGTTCCATGGAACGTCCCTACAACGTTTTGCTTGTGAAGATGTGGTTCATCAATTTGAAAAGCGCTTTATTATAAATAATTAGATTCCAATCTAATTATTTACTTGCAAGTTTCTATAATTTTCTATTTGATCAATTTTTGCTGTTAATAGATTCAAGTTACTAGCAATAATTCGTTGATTAGTAATGCGATCGTAACCTTCCCATTCTTGAGAAAGTTCTGTATCTTGCCAAATAAACCAGCCTCTATAAATTTCTCCAGTGTCAATATCACCACATAAAGGTAACCAATCATCTCCTGTAAAATACTCTGTTTCTTCAATCATTAAACTAAGTTCAATTAGCTCTACAAATGTTTCTAAATAATTCTTTTTTGTCTGAGAAATGTCAGTAATTTGGTTTTGGTTTATCAATCTGAGTTTCATATTTTTTCTGAAATTTTATTTACAGCTATAGCGCAATTCAAAATTCAAAATTCAAAATTCAAAATTCAAAAATAATCCCTGACTGAATTTGAGAATTTATAAACGTCCTAACCTATTTGCGTAGTGCTATATTATATAATGTCCGGTTAAATAGTTATAATTAGAAGCTCTCCTAGTTTTGCTCTAACCAAATCTGCAGTTAGGGCTAAAGCAAAACTACAAACAAAAACTTTTTAATCGCGCTCTGATTCGGACATAATATTACCAAAATAATTTGGTTTAAAGCCCCAAATTTTAAGGTGAAATGTTTTGGGAGCGGAGCATAAATCCCCTTTACAAAAACAACTTCTGACTTCTGACTTCTGACTTCGTTAAAGGCAAGATGCCTGTGCTACTTTTGTTAAACATAAGATATCTACTTAGAGGGCGAATGCCATTCGCCCCTACAATATATTATCATCCAGCTCTGAAAAATATGGAATTTGAGATTCAATCTCAGCTATTTTTTGCTCAATAGCAGATTGTTTAGCAGCAAAACTATCATAACTAAAATAAAAATGACCTAGAGTTTTATCTTGATAACTACGTTTGGTAAATTGCCAACCAGGTTCTAGAATAATTTTCATCATTCCATCACTAATTCCGCCAGTTCTACCAACTAAAACTTTATCCCCACTCAGAGAAATTCCAAATAATTTAATTTCACCATCAACATTTTGCAAAGTTAATCTATAACTCATTGATAAATCATTACCATCTACCCGTATTGAATAACCATTACTATCAGTAGCTCGTCCACAAATACCAGTAAAATTAAAGTTTAATAATAGAGGTTCAACTAATATTGGATATAATCCTGTTTCACTTTCACTCCAACAAGCTCTTTCATTAGAACGCTGCTCTAAAACGATTAATTTATAACTATAAAGTCCTTGTAATTCACTTAGGGGCATTGCCATAGCAATAACTTGATTTTGGTCAATTTGTACTTCATCAAAAGTGTAATTTGCTTGGGCTATGGTTTTAGAATACATACTCAAAACTATTGTAGCTAAAATAGTGGTAATTCCAGTTTTAAAAATGTTTCTCATTGTAGTTACTCCTGTTTAGTTATTAGAAATTTATGTAACTACTTTAAAAAAATCGTCAGTTTTTTGTAGAGAACATTAGGAAGTTAATCAAAAAAATTAAAACTTTTTATTAGTTAGTTAACTTCGTTAAATTAGAAAAAATTAGTTATCTTCCTTAACTAGCGATCGGCTATAGCAAACCTAAATAGGTTGTAACATTTTATCGTAGGGATTTAGTCTCCTTTCCCCAAGCAAAAATGGGGTTTGGAGACCAAACCCCTACAGTTTTTAATTATTGAGGATTGATATATCAACTTTTATAGAGGTTAAAATCTCCTTATAAACCTTGACATACTCCCGACGTTGCCCTTTGGCGAAAAAATAGGGATTCTTCAGTCTGGGAAACCCTGACCGCTGCGCATGACAGAGGTGATGTCCTCCCCCTGTGTTGACATTGATAATAACAAAATGCTCCTAGCTTGTGTCAAGGGCCTATGAACGTTTAGCTTATGAAGGTATCCGAATCCAGGCCCAGGCTTTCATCCCGACGCTCCCCCTCCCCCCTATGCACGGGGGGTTAGGGGGGATGGAGAGCGCGGGACTTCCCGCCAGGAAAGTTAAAAAATGATCTGCTGAGTGGCGATCGCTTCTTTCCCAGAAACCGGGTTTATCTAACAAATTTCGTGATTTAAAATCAGGGAAATAAACCCGGTTTTTTTGTGGACTGACACATATTCTAAAATGGTGCCCGGCGACGGATTGTTAAATGCTTTTCATAGTCTAAATTTTCGCCGTCTAACGCACCCTACTGGATTGTTTCATCTTAAATGGCGGATTACTTTTTGGTTGTGTCTAGACAAGGAAGACAAGGAAGACAAGGGAGACAAGGGAGACAAGGGAGACAATCTATTGCACAGTTTTAGCTGAAACAGTCCACTACAAATTTTGCTATTATAGTATTATTGGGAGTAAACTAGAGAATTTATACTCATTCCCTGTTCCCTGTTCCCTGTTCCCTGTTCCCTGTTCCCTGTTCCCTGTTCCCTGTTCCCTGTTCCCTATTACCTATTTAAAATGGAAAAAAAATCAAAACGCGATCGCGGACGAATTCTGACAACTTCTGGACTGAAAAAATTGAATGAAGCTATTGAAGAATGGAAACAGCAATACAACCTTAGAGGTACTCTGTCAGAAATTGAAGCAGAGTCTGGAGTCGGTTCCGACACTATTAGTAAAATTAGACAAGGACGAGTCGGTGCAGATATCAGCAAGATTCAACAGCTTTTTGCTGCTTTTAATCTGACATTGGATGAAACTGACTACCGCTCTGGAAAACAAACCTCTTCTCCAACGGAGTCAGAATCTCTAGCAGAATTACTACCACTGTTAAATAACGAACAAATAGTCACTCAAAATAGTTCTCAAATTTTCATTAGTTATCGCAGTCAAGATCCAGATCAAGAATTGGCGCGACAGTTTGAAACAGCTCTTACTGCTGCTAGTCATCAGGTATTTATGGCAGCAGATCATATTCGTCTGGGAGAAAATTGGTTTCAGCGAATTAATGAAGAGTTGAAACGCTGTGACTATTTGCTGTTATTTTTGCCTCCCCAGTCGGTACAAAGTGAGTTGCTCACCTATCAAGTGCAACTTGCTAGAGAATTACAATCTTCCCGCTCAGATCGTAAACCTGTAATTTTGCCAATTCGGGTAGGTTTTTCTCTGAGTACACCTCTCAATCATGACTTGCGCGGTTATCTCTATCGCATTCAACAACGGGAGTGGCGATCGCCTGAAGATACAATTATTATTCTCCGGGAAGTTTTGACTCTTCTCGCAACCCCACCAGAAAATATTGCTCTGGAAGTAGAGGAGCAAGAGGAAATTTCTGCAACTGAAGAAATTAGTGATGTCGCCTCCGCAAACCTCTTACCTTTACCCTCTGCGGAACCCGAAATACCAGGAGGACAAATTGATGTTGCATCTACTTTTTATATGGAGCGTCCTCCCATAGAAGAACGTTGTTATCAAACTATTTTACAACCGAGCGGTTTAATTAGAATTAAAGCACCCCGACAAATGGGAAAAACTTCTTTAATGGCAAGAATTTTACATCATGCTGCACTGGAAGGATATCGGACAGTACCTTTGAGTTTTCAGTTAGTAGATAAAGAAGTTTTTAGTAATCTTGATAAGTTCTTAAAATGGTTTTGTGCTTATGTGGGAAGGGAGTTACGTTTGCCAAATCAATTAGATGATTATTGGGATGATATTTTTGGCAGTAAAGTTAATTGTAAGGATTATTTTGAGAAATATTTATTAGCACAAATAGATCATCCTTTAGTCTTGGGTTTAGATGAAATTGACCGAGTTTTTCAATACCCCGATATTGCCGAAGATTTTTTAGGATTATTACGAGCTTGGCATGAAGAATCAAAGCGACGTGCTATTTGGAAAAAATTGCGGTTATTAGTAGTTCATTCGACTGAGGTTTATATTCCTATGAATATTAATCAATCTCCTTTTAATGTAGGGTTGCCCATAGATTTACCAGAATTTAATCCAGAGCAAGTTAAAGATTTAGCATCCCGACATAATTTGAATTGGTCAGAACAAGAAGTAGAGAAATTAATGGCAATTGTTGGGGGGCATCCTTATTTAATTAGGGTAGCGTTATATCACATTTCTAAACAAGATTTGACTCTACAAGATTTACCAGAAAATGTAACAACTGAAACCGGAATTTATAGCGACCATTTGCGACGACAATTGTGGAATTTAGAAGAATATCCAGAGTTAGCTGAAGCCATGAAAAATGTAATTTCTGAAAATTATAGCGGGCAGTTAACAGGAATGTTAGGTTTTAAATTAGATAGTTTAGGTTTAGTCAAATGGGAAGGCAATAAATGTTATCCCAGGTGTCAGTTATATCGACAGTATTTTCAAGTTCATTTGTAGGTTCAATCGTGGATTGTTTCAGCTAAAATGGTGCTTTAGAGAAGTCAGAGCAAGACACCGATTTTGCCACGGATGCACGGATTGATGTAGTAGACTGACACAGCTAAAGTCTGGAATATCGGAAATAATTGGTTGAGTTTTGTTGCCTCAACTCAACCAACTATTTAAGTTAATTCAAGAAGAGCGATCGCTTGTCGCACTTGCTCAATTTTGAGTTCTAAAATTTCGGCAATTTCTGCAACAGAAAAACCTTTTTTTAATAAACTAGAAATAACTTCTAGTTTTCCTTCTATTTTTCCCTCCGCTTTTGATTCAGCCATTAATTCCTCAGCAAAACGAGTTTTTTTCAAATCATCAATACCAAACATAGCTTCTAACTCCTGACGACTCATTTGTGGTAATTTTTCCAGAACAATAACTGACAATAAATTCAAAATTTGTCACCGCTCATTTTCACCAGCAAACTGCTGTTTGACTCGATCAATTAAAACGGTTACTCTCTCCAAAAGTAGTTTCTTCTTTGCTACAACTAATTGAACAATTTGTACACCTAAAGGAGTTGTTTCACTCACTTATAATTCATTCAATTTGATATTCATGCCGATGAATTTCGTGTGAAACCCGCCCCTTTTCAGTTATCAATTATCAGCAGAACTGAATTTACAGATTATCCAACCAACTCAATAAATCTGCTAGACTATTAAAATCAAAAAGTGCCTTAACTAAATTTTCTAAATTTTCACTCTTTAAATTAGAAATCCGATCGGTAATATCTCGATCAACCTCTCCAAAACGTTGATTAATTAACAACATTATAACTTCTATTTTGCCTTCTTCTTTCGCATAATTTATTTTCCCTCTCTCATCTTGAACCATCATTGCTCGTCTATCAAATTCCTCTAATTCTTCCCTACTATAATTAGCTCGATTAGCAATATTTAGAGCGCGTTCAATTTCTGGCACTTCCCCTAAAGATTCGGGAATTATCTCCAAACTAGCAGTTTCTTTTAAAAAGAAAATCCACTTATCAATTAAACTCTGTAAATCCTCTAATTTTTTCTGAAATTTTGGCAATTCGACAAATATTAATTTTAAATTTTCCCCTAGATAAGCAACATTTTTTTTCTCCTCTTTAAACACAAATCTATTAATTGCTTCGGGAAGTTCATCAAACATCTTAAAATCAGTAATTGTCACAGCTATTACTGGATTTAGCAGAAAATAAAGTTCACCCTTTTCTAATTGATTAGCATAAGTTTTACACAAATTATAATCTACCCGTTTATCAAAAGCTTGCATCCGAGAAACTTGCATTTCAATAATCACTATTGAATTGTCAGATAATGTAGCTCGAATATCTA
>NZ_JAAHHT010000021.1:0-6054 GCF_010672085.1 Okeania sp. SIO3I5 | reverse complement strand
TTTTCTAATTGATTAGCATAAGTTTTACACAAATTATAATCTACCCGTTTATCAAAAGCTTGCATCCGAGAAACTTGCATTTCAATAATCACTATTGAATTGTCAGATAATGTAGCTCGAATATCTAAATAACTATCTTTTAAAGATTCTACTTGACCAGGATTATAAGGATTTTGAATTGTTAAGGATTGGATGATATTTTTACCATCATAAATAATGGCATTCAGAAAACTGATAAGTATTTGTTGAGATTGATTAGAGCCAAATATTTTTTTAAAGGCATAATCAATTTTAGGACTGATAAATTTCATAAGGATTTAGCAAGAAGTAATCGCAATATTATAGTAATATTGTAACTGAAAATTTCAGTGAATAAAAATCAAGTCATGCATTCATGCATTCAGACTTTAGAGGTTTGAAACCTCGACTTTGACGTTTTAAAGGCCAAATGAAACGTTTCAAACCTCAACCTAACTGATATAGCGCTACGGATTAAGGTGAGGACATTTCTAAATCCTGTTTGCCCAGCATGACCTAGGAAAATCCTTTGAAATTCTACTATTCCCTATTCCCTAGTGCTATAACTGAATTTACCTAAAAATTAAGGTACAAAGCCTCTCAATTTCTTATAAAGAAGAGGTAATTATTAATTATTAATTATTAATTATTAATTATTAATTATTTAAAGGTTCTCCAACCAACTCAATAAATCTGCTAGACTATTAAAATCAAAAAGTGCCTTAACTAAACTTTCTAAATTTTCACTCTTTAACTTAGAAATCCGATCGGTAATATCTCGATCAACCTCTCCAAAACGTTGATTAATTAAAGACATTACTATTTTTAATTCCCCTATGTTTATTCCTTCTGCTCTACCTTCTTCTTTCGCATAATTTATTTTCCCTCTCTCATCTTGCAACATCATCGCTCGTCTATCAAATTCCTCTAATTCTTCCTTACTATAATTAGCTCGATTAGCAATATTTAGAGCCCGTTCAATTTCTGGCACTTCCCCTAAAGATTCGGGAATTATATCCAAACTAGCAGTTTCTTTTAAAAAGAAAATCCACTTATCTATTAAATTCTCTAAATCCTCTAATTTTTTCTGAAATTTTGGCAATTCGACAAATATTAACTTTAAATTTTCCCCGATATAAGCAACATTTTTTTTCTCCTCTTTAAACACAAATCTATTGATGGCTTCGGGAAGTTCATCAAACATCTTAAAATCAGTAATTGTCACAGCTATTACTGGATTTAGCAGAAAATAAAGTTCACCTTTTTCTAATTGATTAGCATAAGTTTTACACAAATTATAATCTACCCGTTTATCAAAAGCTTGCATCCGAGAAACTTGCATTTCAATAATCACTATTGAATTGTCAGATAATGTAGCTCGAATATCTAAATAACTATCTTTTAAAGATTCTACTTGACCGGGATTATAGGGATTGTTAATTGTTAAAGATTGGATGATATTTTCACCATCATAAATAATGGCATTCAGAAAACTGATAAGTATTTGTTGAGATTGATTAGAACCAAATATTTTTTTAAAGGCATAATCAACTTTAGGACTGATAAATTTCATAAGGATTTAGCAAGAAGTAATCGCAATATTATAGTAATATTCTAACTGAAAATTTCAGTGAATAACAATTGTATTATATCAGACGATATAAAACTTAGGCAATTTAACCTCTGTAAATAATATTATTCTCATTCCTTAGTCTTTTATGTCTACAGAAGCAAAAAACTTCAACCAAAATGCAGTTATGATCGGTGGAGGTCTTACTTTCTGATAATATGCTCCTTAGATTTCATAGCTCGATTAACCAACGCCGAGTTGAAATAGCTAATTCCATACTTTTAACTGTCCTCAATATTTTTAATTGCTGCTTCTAACTTTCCCCAATCTTTAACAATAATTGTTCCTCCTCTTTTATAAATAACAACTCCCTTAAGTTTTTTAAAGAGACGTACGCATTCTTCATAAGTAATACCGATACTGCGAGCAATTTGATAATAAGGCAGTTGCAGATTTAAAAGCTCCCCTTCTGCTACAGAATGAGTCCCGTCGCGATCGCCATAATATTTAATTAATTTTACTAAACGGACTATTGCTCGCTCCGATATCAAACCGTGTACCATATTGTGGAGTTGTTGTAATCTTTGGTTAAAGACTTCTAGTATTTTTAAACTAATTTCTGGAGATTGGGAAATTACCTGCAATAAAGCTTCGCGCTCAATAGTCAATACTTGCGACTCTACTTGACATATTACTGTCGCAGGGGAAATACCGTTACCAAAAATAGCTGGTGCAGCAAAAAGTTCTCCTGGAGGAATCGAGCGTATTACCGTTTCTTTAGCATTAGCTGCCGTCTTTTTAATTTCTAATCTTCCCGTAATTAAAGCATGAAGTTGTTGCAATATCTGGTCGCCTTCGTGCATTACTATTTCATTTCGCTGATATACTCGAACATAACTAAAAGGAATTAGACTTTCTAATTGCGTTCTCTCCAAATCTTGAAAAATCGAAACTTTTTTTAATTGAGAGATAGATGAGCAAGGTTTAATAATCATTAGAAAAGAGGGAGTAGATCATTTCAGTTATCAGTTATCACTTATCAGTACCTCAGTTACGCAAAGAAACCGGGTTTTTAAGATACATCGTTGTTTTTAACAATTAACATTGAGGAAAAAAGCCGATTTCTGGGTTCGCATGACCTTAGTCCTGCTTCTGTTGAATACCTATAATATAGTATACTAAGTTATAAAAATCCTAAATTGGTTGTGAAAATTTTTATAACAGTTAATTTTAAAGGTTTTCCGTTAAAATTTTGACTCCTAACTCCTAACTCCTAACTCCTGAGTCCTAGCAAAATATTGCTACAGAATTTCCTTCACAAAACTTTACCTCTAAATATGAGCTACCTCAAAGACGAGACTAAAACTTAATGTCATAGTAAAAATATCGAGTTTGGATAGGACTTATGACAACTAATATCAATTTTGCTACCGCACCAGGTCATCAAGTTTTAGCAGCAGCAGGAAAAAAGATTTTACGTCCAGGAGGAAAGAGCGCAACCGAACAACTGTTTACTTGGGCTAATTTCCAACCAGAAGAAACGGTATTAGAGTTAGCAGCAAGCTTTGGTGAAAGTGCCATTCAAATAGCCAAAAGATTTAATGTCCGTGTGGTAGGAGTAGAGAAAAACCCAGATAGTGTAGCAAGAGCTAGGGAAAACATTCAGGCGGCGGGATTATCAGATCGAGTAACGATTGTTGAAGGGGATATTTTCCACTTAGAACAAATTACAGACAAATTTGATTATGTTTTGGCAGAAGCGATCCTTACAATGCAATCAAATACAGGAAAAGCCAAAGTATTATCAACAATTAAAGACCATCTCAAACCAGGCGGTAAGTTCCTTTCCCATGAATTATTAATCCGTGACAAAAAATCAGAAGTGCATAAAAATCTATCTCAGTCTATTAAAGTTAATGCTAATCCTTTAACTGCCTCAGAATGGTTAATCGCTTGTCAAGATGCTGGTTTAACTTTAGAGCAACAGCAAACAGGAGCGATGAGATTACTTAATTTTGGTCAGATAGTACGAGATGAAGGGTTATTTAGAACATTCAAAATTTTCTGGAATGTTTTCACTAATCCTAATTTAGGTCAAAGATTCTCAGAAATGCGCCGTAATTTTCAAAAATATCGTCACGATATCGGTTATATCGTTTTTTGGGCAAAAGGAACTTCATTAATGGATAATGGATAATGGATAATTATATTAATTCCGTTTAATTGCACATACAATAATCGCATCTACAGGGTTTGAGGATAGTCTAGGCAGTTGAGGTAAGGATTCTTGACACGCTCTAGAAATAAGTGGTTAAGTATTTTCTACTGTACAGGTGATTTGCGAATCACCCCTACGACTACTAACTAAATTGATAGTGAGGTTATTTAACCGGATTTGATATTACCTCATTACTGAAACCAATACATATTGAATTATAAATAGGAGTCAACAAATTATGAACAGCACAAGCGAAACAGTTAATAATTCTTTTGCTACTACTTTGCAAGATTTAATTGAATACCCTAGCAGTGGCATTCTTAGTAAAGTTGTAGTTAAAGATAATAACAGTCAATACAGCTTATTGTGTTTGGCAGCAGGTACAAAAATTGACGAACACACCTCGACTCGTAACGCCCTAGTAACTGTAGTTGAAGGTACAGGAAATCTCAATTTAGAAGGAAAGGATATTGCTCTCGCCCCTGGGGTAATTGTCTTTATGGCAGCAAATGCACCCCATGCAGTGACAGCGAAAGAAAATCTAGCATTCACTTTAGCTCTTTCCGAACATCTTCCAGCTAAAAAGGGAGTTAGTCAGCAAACTATTGATATTGTTAAATCCACTGCCCCTGTCCTCAAAGAACACGGTCAAAAAATTACAACTCGGATGTACGAAATTATGTTTCACGCTTATCCAGAAGTGAAATCACAGTTTGATATGTCCGCCCAAACTAATGGTACTCAACCAGCTAGACTCGCTAACGCAGTTTATAGCTATGCAGCTCATATCGACGATCTTGAAAGATTAAGATCGATGGTAGATAAGATTGCGCATCGTCATGTACAAACCCATGTTTTACCAGAACAGTATCCTATAGTGGGAGAATGTTTATTAAAAGCAATTAAAGATGTCCTGGGAGATGCTGCAACCGCAGAAGTTATGACAGCATGGACTGAAGCTTATCAAGCCTTAGCTGAAGTGTTTATTAATCGAGAACAAGAAATTTATCAAACTACTAAGGTAGCAGATCAAAACTAACTTTAGTTCGCCTCAGATTTTAGGGGGGTGAAAATTCCTACTCCCCTACTCAAAAAAATGTAGAGAAGTTTTTGATAAATGGTATTATAGCTGATAGCTGAATGCTTACTTAAAAACTATGTCTACAGAAACAAAAAACTTAAACCAAAACGCAGTTATTATCGGTGGAGGCCCCGCTGGTTTTGCCACTGCATTAATATTAGCTAAACGTGGTTGGCATCAAATTACAGTATTAGAAAAACGACCTGCTGCAGATTTTTATGAACCTGATAAATCATTCAATTATTTAATTGATGGGCGTGGTCAAAAATTTACCGATCTATTAGGTTTAACTGAAAAGTTAGCAAAAGTTAGCGTTCCTAATACAGAATTTTACCTCACAGAAATTAAGGCTGATGGTAATCGTAAAACATCAAAATTGCCAATCATAGACCCCAACAGAAAAACTGCTTACTGGCTCCAACGTCGAATTTTCTTGCAATTACTTTTTCAAGAAATTGAGGAAAATTGGCAAGATAGGATTACAACTTTATTTAATACAAAATGTCTGGATATTAACAACAAAGATGGAAAATTAACAATTATTGCCCAAGGAGTAAATGACCAAAAAAATTATCAATTTCAGCCAGATTTATTAGTTGGTTGTGATGGAGTTAATTCTTTAGTTAGGCAAACTTTAGATAAGTGGGATAATTCTGGAACAGATAAATTTAAAATGCAGTTTTTTCCCTCTCCAAGTTCTGGTTTGAAATACAAAGTTTTGACTTTACCACCTAACTTTTCCCTAGACAATAATAATTCTGAGCAGGCACTTTGTACGATGGCTTATGCTATTCGTGGAGCATTTACAGATTCTCAACATTCTATATCTCTAGGAATTTTACCTTTTGCCGATCCGAACGAACCAAGAACAGCAAATATTATTAGAAAACCCGAACATGAAATTTGGAAATTACAAGATAGTGAAAAATTGTCTGAGTTTCTTGAAAAAGCTTTTCCACAATTGCCAATCAATGAAATAGTTTTATCAGAAGAAAAAGAGCGTTTTGCTAAAAGTGAGGGTGGATATTTTCCCATAGCTCAATATTGTTCTGGGTTGCATTACTTATTATCAAATACAGATAATTCTAGTGGAATAATTTTATTGGGAGATGCCGTTCATTGTTTTCCTCCAGATATTGGGCAAGGCGTTAACTCGGCATTGGAAGA
>NZ_JAAHHT010000209.1 GCF_010672085.1 Okeania sp. SIO3I5 | reverse complement strand
AACCCTGACCGCTGTTTAGACAGAGGTGATGTCCTCCCCCTGTGTTGACATTGATAATAACAAAATTCTCCTAGCTTGTCAAGGGCCTATGAATGTTTAGCTTATGAAGGTATCCGAATCCTGGCCCTGGCTTTCATCCCGACGCTCCCCCTCCCCCCTTTCCAAGGGGGGTTAGGGGGGATGGAGAGCGCGGGACTTCCCGCCAGGAAAGTTAAATTAATACCTTCATTATTTAGCAGTTCGTAAGCGGAGGTGAGACCCGCAACTCCTGCTCCAATAATGACTGCAGTCTTTCCCTGACCAAAATTTTCCTGCCCGGGTGGAACAATGACTTGCTTTCGGCATTTCTTGATATACTCTGAAATCGAACCCCTGCTAGGATCGATGGCAGCCCATTGACGAAACTGGGATTTTGCTCTGTCCTTACTGATTACCATGTTTTCTTCTCCTTATAAATAATTAGTGTTCTTCTATACATAAGTATTGTATTTTACTTAGTATGATTTTCTGACACTTCTTTACAAAAAGAAATAAATTGCCCAAGTTCTTGTTTCTAAGAGAGTTTTGACTTAGTTTACAATTTACGTCATAACACAGTATAATTTGATAGTTCTCTGTGGCCTGAGAAAATACAGTCGTCAACTTAAAAAAGGGCTATAAATATGTACAAGTCAATTCGTACAAAGCTCAAACTTTTGGGACAAACAGAAAACCCTGATGGCTCAACACGCAGGTTATACCAGATGTTGTTATAACTGGGGTTTAAGCTTGTGGAATGCCGATACTTAAAAATGGTTATCAACCCAATGCTCGTATAATTAGAGAAGTTTTTACCAATCACACAAAACATAAGCATCCCTGGATGAAAAACTTGTCCTAAGCGGGTCTATCAATATGCTTGTTCTAACTTAGGTGAAGCATTTAAGAGGTTCTTTCAATGGCCCTTGTAAATATCCTAGATTTAAGAAAAAAGGTAAACATGATTCTTTCACAATAGATAATTGTGGAAAACCAATAGAACTAAACGGATGGAGCCACAAATTACCATTTATTGGTATTGTCAAAACTTATGAACCCATGGAGGCAAGAACTAAAAAAAGTAGACAAGCAGGTGACTGGTATCTGAGCTGTAGCTATGAATTTCATTCCACAACTACACCCAAAAAAACTCATGTAGTTGGTGTAGATTTAGGTCTGAAAACTTGATTCTTCATCAAGTGATGGAAAAGTATTTGACAGTGTGAAATCGTATCATAAATTTGAAGCCAAGTTGTCAAGAGAGCAATACCTAAATCGTCATAAAGAGGTAGGCTCTGCTAACTGGAAAAAAGCACAACAGAAGATAGGGAGATTACATAGAAAAGTAGCAAACATCCGTCAAGACGCACTTCATAAACTGACAACATAGTTAAGCCTTGAACTACGGCACTATTGTCATACTTCTATGACAATGTAAGCGGAATGTTACGCAATCAGAAGTTAGCGAAAATCAGATAGCAGATAGTGATTTTATGAATTCAGGCGACAGCTAGAATATAAGTGCGAATGGTACGGTTCTGAGCGAGATGTAGTTGATAGATTTTTTCCATCATCAAAAACTTGCTCCTACTGTGGTCATGTTCATGCTGATGCCCTTGCATCTGAGAACTTATGATTGCCCGTGACAAGTGGGTTGTCAATCTTCGCCAAGATTTAAACGCCAGTATAAGCATGAGAGATGCGGTCGGGCAAGACCCGTCAATGCCTGTGGATGAGTAGCCGCCGACGGCCTTAGGGACGTATCGCTGCGCGACATGTAACGCATTTTTGTTATGCAACGTCCGTACAGCAGGAAGTAAACATTAAAATGTCACTTGTTATGCGGTGCGACCCCGCGACGACGACAGGCGCAAGCGGTGCGACCCCGCGACGACGATAGTCGCAAGCGGTGCGACCCCGCGACGACGATAGTCGCAAGGGAATGCGCACCAAGAGAGGGAATGCGCACCAAGAGAGGGAACGCGCACCAAGACAGACGTTTTATATCGGTTTTATGAAGCAGAAGATATTTGGGGATGCAAAGCGCTAGGGAAATTTATGAAGAAGTTAAAAACAGTTTCTCCTTGTTAGAAAAAGAGCGATCGCTGCTCCCACGAAAGGGGATTGCTATATGAGACAAATCAGAAGAACGATCACACAAAACTCAAAAACAAGCGATCGCTATGCCTGCTATTAGAGAAACAGGACTTACGCAGAACCACTATATCTAGTAGGGGCGAATGCCATTCGCCCCTACAGGTGGTGTATAATTTAATATTTTGCGTAAGTCCTGAGAAAGTGACAGAGTGCTCGTTTTTCTTGAAAATAGGAAACCGAGATTTCGGCTAATCTCATCAAGTTACTGAGCCTCAAGAGCGCGATCGCTATTAGAAAACAGGCTTGGCGTTTATTTCATATTCCATTTCTCTAGCCAAAGATTCTTAAGTTTTTTAATTGTGCTTTTGTCCTTTTCCACAATATCTTTCCAGCCTTTTCGGATCGCGTCCTTTTCTTTCTTTGTTAGTTTCCATGAGAGTGGTGGCTCGTATTCACCTTCTGCGCTATAAAATGATTCAGTAATAGAAGGGAAGAAGATGGGGAAATATTCAATTTCTAGCTGTTCATCATCCTGTCTTGCTTTCTGCCATTGCTCCAACAGTTCTACCTCAGTTGAATTGCGGGAAGTAAGAATTGGCTCGCGAACCTTGAATAAGCCTAGTAACGGACCAATAGTTGCCATAAACAAACCTCGGTTCTTTTCCTTTTTAGGTTCCTCTTTAGGTTTGGTTTCAGGAAAAGGATTGATTTGTAGTATCAGAATTCTTTTTATTTCTGGGGTAGTTTCTTCACCACCAAGAAGCTCGTCAAGCCATTCTAATGCTGTCACAAAACCAGAATTGTCGGAATAGCCACCATCAGCAACGTGATCATTTGCTATCTTGCCATCTCCACTATCAGCAATGCGATCGTCGGCTCGACAAATCGGAGATATGTAAGGGAAGGTGGCAGAAAGTCTTGCACCTGTGACAACATCAATATCTTTTCCCGGATAAAGACTATTAAAGTCAAAGAATTTTTTCTGATCGGGATTAGGAAATTTCGCTGGTGTAATTAGCAACCGCCAGCCATTGTCAATCAGAGTTGCATTCAATACAGGCAGCGGAATATTACCTGCTTCAACTTCCGTTCGCCAGTCGGCTAGGGTTTTGGGACGCTCTGGGGTTTTCATATGTCCTTGCCAGTCCTTCTCGATCGCAATACCTCGATCTCTGACTTGGGGAGTGAGAATGTCTGGTAGAAACGGGAGCAAAATCACGCGCCACAAGTCAGGATAGGCTAATCCCCAACCTACTGCATCTAAACTGTTTGCGGTAGCGCCCTCAAATATTTTTTCTGATTCTGAAGTCGGTGGAAACCCTTGCTCTGTAAAGCTATCCAGATAATACATTGCACCTACTGAGCCACCAGAAACGGAACTAATTAATCCAATTGCTTTAGTAAATGATTCCCCTAACTCTTCTTGCAAACCAGTCAATACTTGAGCCGTCCATCCAGAAGCTTGAATTCCACCTCCACTGGCACAGACAACAACTACAGTTTCTTTTGCAAGAGGCTCTTCTAGATTTTGTTTTTCCAGACGCTTTTTTAATAAAGCCATCAAATTTTTTTGCTCTTCTGACTGTTCGGGAGCGTCCTTTAATGTAAAATAGTGATCCACACTCAAAAGGCGATAGATCGTTGCCGCGAGGGCTACCCAAAAGAACAATACAGAAATACGCGAGTAATCGAAGAAGAAGGTAAGACTGCCCAACAAAAGCACCGATACGGAAATTAACAACATTACATATAAAAGTGCTGGCGGTTCTTGTCTCTTCTGATCGGGCAACGAACTTGGCATAAAAAGCTTAAATGCGATTATGTAGATAGCAAAAAGAACGATGAAGAAAACAAGAGCGTCAAAATGATTGTCGTTTAAAATACCATTATTGATATAGCCTGCTCCTTTGGAATTTTGGGTCAAAAAGGAAACTGCTTTCACCAACCACTTATTAAGATCGGGAATTTTATCGACCGAGATAAACTTTCGAATCAGTTTGAAAAGAAACAAAAAGATCAAGCCAGATGACACCCCCAAAAACAATCCAGTCAATCTTTTCTTCTTATCCATTTCTTCCTTGGATAATTCAAACACTGTCCAGGTGGTCGGTAATGCCAGGGCGATCGCTAACACATAATACCAAACTTTAGAAGAAAAAACTCCTGGCAGTTCCGGAACCCCAAAACGAGATCGCGCACCACCAAGGATTGAAGAAACTCCTAGCAGTTCCGGTACCCCAAAACGAGCTGGCGCACCACCAAGGATTATGGCAACGACAAAGGTTACGGCTATTCCCGCTACAGTTGCACCCAAAATTGTCAACGCAATTTGACCAGCGTTACGCAGGACAAAAAGATTCTTGAGCATAGATTTCAGGGGACCTGTTGCGAGGAAAGGGAGCGCAAAAAGCAATACGCCCATGAACAGAGGTATGCGTAGAAAAAAGACATACTGCCAAAAGGCGCTAGGCAGTAGCAGCCATCCCGTAACTACTACCGCTACAAGCACCAGCCACAAAATAATTTTTTGAATCACGATATTACTTTCCTCCTAGAACGTTTAACTCAGCAAGACTTTACATTCACTGGACTTACGCTTGACATTTGTACTCTAGCTGTCTACGAAACTCATTAAAACCCATATCCGCAACAGCCATTAGCTAACTTATGAGTTACAGTCGATGGGAGTATCGCTACCGTACGAATTAAACTGTAGAAAATTGCAGTTGTTAAATTCTTGATATTGGATTAACCAATATAGGCTGTACGGCACAGCTCACTATTCATGCAGGCAGTAAATGCCCCTGGGAATTTCTTGTCTTAAATTTGAAGAGAGCCATTAATATCCGCATTAATCACTTTACCTGTTGCGCTCCTAAACAAACCGCGTTTGACTCGTTTTCCCACATAATTTTCATGACGCCTGGGCAATTCTAGGTCAAGTGCAGAAGTTTTACTGGTGTAACTTTCTTCAGTTTCAATGACTTTGATACCAGCAAGTTCACATTTATAAGTTATCTGCTCAATTAGCTTGGAGTGAGGTATTTGGATAAATTTTTGGTTATTGATTTTGCCAATGTTTACACCTTGTTTCCAGTTATCATTTTTTCCAATTACTACAGTACCAATATGATTAGTCACTAAATAATTAACCACTAACTTGCTGGTGTTATGCAGGTAATTCTCGACAAAACGATTTCTATGATAACCCAATGCTTCAATCTTACGACTGGTTTTTCTGTTGTCTTTGAGATGACTTTGGTACTTGGCTTTACGTTTGTTATATAGTTGATTGACACTTTTTAGTGGCTTCCCATTAACCAGCAGTGGTTTGACACCAGGCTTGTTTGTAGCTAGAGCAACTAATCGGTCAATTCCTAAATCTATTCCTGCTACATATGTAGACTCCATCCATGGTTCGGATGTTTTTTCATATACTACTTCAATTATATAGCAACCAGTGGCAGGCACTATCCTGACTTCGATTACAGTTTCCACAACTACAGGTATTTTGATTTCACTCATGGATAAGTGACAAATACCATTTTTCAAATTTGCTTTATAGACTGATTCCTTTGAATAGATAACTACATTTCTACCTTGGGTTTTGTCCTTATATTTGGGTATTTTGGGCTTACCCAAAAACTTACAGGGATGTTTTGACCATTCTTTGATTGCCTGAAAATAACTACGCCAAGTGGCCACCAAGCATTTAATTATTTGTTTTGAGACCTTGGTTGGTAATGCTCTATAGGCATCGCTATCTTTGGTGGCATGGTACAGTTTAGTTAGAGAGAGACTTTTACCAGTACAGAAAAAATGCTGACGACAGTAATAGTTGGCCAAATTGTACAAGTTTTTTGACTTAAAAGCCAAATCATCGCACAACTGGCAATACTGGTGTGCTTGTCTAATAATATGTCTGTCAACAACTCTCATTGGACTCTCAACTCCCACTCGGCGCATGTGGTAACAAAAGTTAATTCTATTATCTTAGAACACTTTTATTGATTTTACAACTATTTTCTACGGTTTAAGTTTAACTGTTAATTACCCCTCACCTCTGCTTCAGATTAGATACGAAACAGACAGCTAATAACTCAACCAAAATGGTATGAGGCATACCATTTTGGTTCAGAGGTATCAATGTCTTTCCCCTGTTGTATGTGACGACCCCTGACATTCAAATCTTCTATTACGATCTGGCTGTGGTTTTTAGCCAAATAAGTAGTTAGTTTATGCAATGTATCTTTTCTGAGATTAGCTATATTGTTTTTTGCTGTTTATTTGGGTGTAATTCAGCGCGTGAATCCAAGTAACATAAATATATATTATTGGGAGATTATCATATATAATACCAGATTATAGCCAACAGTTACCGAAACAATTAAACAATTAGATAATTCAGGTTTAAAGCCTCCTGGGTAAAGGGGAAAAAAATAAATTTTTCCCTACCGCGTCAATCCTCTCCCTTTTAGGGAGAGGTAATTATCCATTATCCATTATCCATTATTCAATAGCCCCCCAACACCTTTTTGGGCTTCAAAACACTACCTTTTTTGCCCAGGCCCGCTACCCTAGGAAAATTGCTATTTTTCGCCCAATCCCGAAACAAATAGCAAGCGGCAAAAATGGCCCAGACAAATAAAGCCTCCTATATAACTCAGAAAGCTCAAAAAAAGGTTCTATATTATATAGAATCCGGGTAATTAGTTATCGTATCGCGCACTTGAGTCAGGAGTCGTAGGGGCTTTCCGGCCGGAAATCCCCTACAGGAGAAAGAAAAGATTTGAATAGCATGAAATTTTAAATTTCTATTCATGCTTAACATCTGTATTAAGATGAAGTAATTTTGCGATTACTGTATAGCCGGATTTTATATTATTCCTGCATTCCTTCGTAAAGCAGTCTCGCCAACAAACGGATACCATCACTTTCTTTTAGCTCCGCGTAAGAAGCAGGGGGACGTTTACCCATTTCTTGTAAATCAGAAAATAGTTCGGGGTGAAACTGACAAGTAAAGGAACGCCTAATTTGCTTGGTTTCAAAATCTTTGTAGTTGATACAAGTACAAGAGCATTCCGTTAAAATCTCACCACCCTTGATTTCAGTAGAAGCTAAAATTTCCACAGAATAAGGTAATCGCAATAACCAAGAAAGAGGACTATTTGCTATTAGATAGCGGAAAGGAACTAAGGCATCGTGGAGCATCATGTATGCCCAGTTAGCAAAAAGAACTGCCTCTTCATTCACTTCATCAGAGTGGAACATGGCAATATTGATATCATTTTCATATTGGAGAATCATAGTATCAATAACTCCAGAAAATTCATCTGCCATTACATCGTGAGCTTTCAGTAGGTCTATAGGAATTTTTGATTCTTTAGGACTGGGGGTTTGATATGGCAATAAGTAGCGATCGCCAATTTCTTTTTCTTCATTACGAACTACAGCAAATTGTGGATCGTTCCATCCTTGAGCAACTACCCTACCATCCCGTTTGATAATTGGGAGGTCTTCTCCGACAGCACTGATTTTTTTGCAGACATCTTGAATGAAAGGTAAAGCATCTCCTGTCGGATCATTTTCTAAAGATTCCATACTTAAAACTTCTGCAACTGCTTGACGCAATAAGCGCACATGACATTCTGCTGCTAGTTGATGGCCAAGACAAATCATAATTAAGGGACTTGTACAGGGAGTCCGCGACAGCAGTAATGCCTCTACGAGGGAAAACATATCATCCCGAGAACAGTTGGGATGAGTCCATTGAGTAGGATCGTCAACCGATGTATTGCCTCCTTCTATGATTACTGCCATGCTGGAGGTAAGAATTGGAACTACTAGATCCAGGTCTATGATTCCAGTTGACCATGCTGGAAACAATATTGAGTCACAATCTGCTATTGTTTGAGCCATAAAGGCAACGTTTTTAGAAGCTCGCACTTCTTCACCCTGGGGATTGATACCGACGTGTTCCCAAGGTTCGATAATGGTAATAGCGTTCCGGAATAATTGAGGATGGGTAGCTAAAAACTCAAAATCTTCACGAGTTGAAATCACTTTTTCTAGAGGTTGTGCGTATCCCCATTCAAATTTACCATCGTCAGAAAATAGTGATTTTTCCACCATTGGGTCTTCTGATTTGCGGTCTGCCAAAAAACGGCCTAACAAAATATGCGTCGAATTTACATCGGAACCATATTTGCTAATGTAACCAGGGGTTAAGCGCCAATTATCTGTTGTCATCTTGATTTTTTTCTACAAATTTTATAATTTTTATACTCTTATTTCTTGATTGAGTCAATCTTCTGACAAAATATTACAATATTTTTTATTAAATCGGAATTTAACCTAAAATTATTCAGCATTTACAGACATCCTATTAATATAATGATAAAATTTATTTTTTAGCTAAATTTCTGACTAGATAATTATGCGAACCAATTATTGCGGCCAACTAAATAGTAGTCATATTGAAGAAACTGTTAATCTCTGTGGATGGGTAGACCGCCGTCGGGATCATGGGGGGGTGATTTTTTTAGATTTGCGCGATCGCTCTGGTATTGTTCAAATTGTCAGCGATCCAGAGCGCACCCCCGACTCATATCAAATAGCAGGAGATATTCGGAATGAATACGTTGTACAAATTACAGGTCGTGTCAGTCGTCGTCCGGAAGAGTCTCTCAACCCCAAACTTCCTACTGGGGAAATCGAAATTTACGCTGATGATATTAAACTTTTGAATGGTTTGGGTAAACAACTGCCATTTCAAATTTCCACTGCTGAAACAGAAGCGGTACGAGAAGAGTTGCGACTCAAATATCGGTACTTAGATTTGAGAAGGGAACGCATGACTCGCAACCTGCAACTCCGCCATGAAGTTGTCAAAGCGATACGTCGTTTTCTAGAAGACGAACAAAATTTCATTGAAGTTGAAACTCCAATTCTTACTCGCTCTACTCCAGAAGGGGCGAGGGATTATCTGGTTCCTAGTCGCGTTCATCCTGGCGAGTGGTTTGCCTTACCCCAGTCTCCCCAACTTTTTAAACAAATGTTGATGGTTTCTGGTTTTGACCGTTATTATCAAATTGCCCGTTGTTTCCGGGATGAAGATTTGCGAGCGGATAGACAACCGGAGTTTACTCAGTTAGATATGGAAATGAGTTTCATGTCTCAGGAGGAAATTATTCAATTAAATGAGCAGTTGGTGGCATACATTTTTCAGAAAGTCAAAGGTGTAGATTTGTCTTTACCATTTCCCCGACTGACTTATACGGAAGCGATGGAGCGTTATGGTAGCGATAAACCTGATATTCGGTTTGGTTTGGAATTGGTGGATGTCTCGGACTTGGTGAAAGATTCTGGTTTCAAAGTATTTTCTGGTGCCATTGCTGCGGGTGGGATAGTGAAAGTGCTGCCTATTCCTGGAGGTAACGATGCCATCTCCAATGTTAGAATTAAACCAGGTGGCGACTTGTTTAAAGAAGCGAGTGAAGTAGGAGCAAAGGGTTTAGCTTACATTCGTGTCAAAGAGGGAGGTAAGATAGATACTATTGGAGCTATTAAAGACAACCTCAGCGACGAACAAAAACAGGAGTTGCTCAAACGTACCAATGCTGAAGCAGGTCATTTGCTGTTATTCGCTGCGGATGACGCCAATACTGTCAACAAAACTTTAGATCGTCTGCGGTTAGTTGTGGGGGAAGAGTTGGGATTAATTGACAAGGAGAAAATTAGTCTATTGTGGGTGACAGACTTCCCCATGTTTGAATGGAATGAGGAGGAAAAACGTTTGGAAGCTTTGCATCATCCATTTACCGCACCCCACCCAGATGATATTAACGATCTGAAAACTGCACGAGCGCAAGCTTATGATTTAGTATTTAATGGTTATGAAATCGGCGGTGGTAGTCGGCGCATATATCAACGGGATGTGCAGGAAAAGGTGTTTGAAGCGATCGGTTTATCTGATGAGGAAGCTGATAATAAGTTTGGCTTTTTATTGGAAGCGTTTGAATATGGCACTCCTCCCCACGGCGGTATTGCTTATGGTTTAGATCGGTTAGTAATGTTGTTAGCGGGTGAGGAGTCTATTCGGGATGTGATTGCATTTCCGAAGACTCAGCAGGCGAAGTGTTTGTTGACAAATGCACCTTCTGAAGTTGATAAGAAGCAGTTGAAGGAGTTGCACGTTAGTTCAATTTCTAAACCGAAATCTTAGGTTTTTTTGGGGAAATTAAATTAAATTTCCAGTGCGAGCATCTTGCTCGCCTGTTCACCCATCTTGCTCGCATATTCATATCCTTAAAAAAAACAGGTTTGTCAACTAAACTTAAATCATCTAAAATGGTAGGGGTTTGGTTGACAAACCCTCTCACAAATTTTTATCAGAAAACTTATTATTATGTCTCAATGTCTCAATCCAGAATGTCTAACTATTAATCCTGATAATTTTCAATTCTGTCAAAAATGCGGAAATAAATTATTACTTGTAGAACGTTATTGGGCAAAAAGTATTCTCGGACAAGGTGGTTTTGGTAGAACTTTTTTAGCTGTAGATGAGTTTAAACCTTCTCAACCTTTTTGTGTGATTAAACAGTTTCTCCCTGAGCTGCAGGGAACTGAAAATGTGGAAAAAGCTGCGGAGTTATTTGCAGAGGAAGCAGAAAGGTTGGAGTTGTTAGGAAAGCATCCCCAAATTCCCGAACTTTATGGTTATTTTACTGTTGATAGTCGTCAATATTTAGTACAGGAATTTATTAAAGGAGAAACTTTACAAAAGGAGTTAGAAAATCGTGGGTTTTTTAATGAAAGTCAGATTCGAGAATTGTTAATAGACTTATTATCTGTTTTGCAGTTTGTTCACAGTCATAATGTAATTCATCGGGATATTAAACCGGAAAATATTATTAGGAGAGAGGCGGATAAAAAGTTAGTTTTGGTTGACTTTGGAGCAGCTAAAGTTCTGCCGAAAAATCAACGTCGGACGGTGACAGGAACGGTTATTGGTTCGGCAGAATATTGTGCCCCGGAACAGTCGATGGGAAAGGCAAAATCTGGGAGCAACTTGTATAGTTTGGGGGTAACTTGTTTGCATTTATTGACTGGCACCAGTCCGTTCAATCTTTATGATGCAATGGAAATGGAATGGGTATGGCGAAATTGTTTAACTAGACAAACTTCAAATAAACAATTTCCTTTCAACAAAAACTATTAACTAAAAAACATGATAGATTCAGAAATACTCAAAAAACTTCAAGGAACATCCATCGAAGAAGGCATTCTTGTTATTGAAGCAATTTTGCAAACAGTTAAAAATGATATCCATCTAACTTCCTCACAACAGCTTTCCTCTGAACAACACCCCCTAAAAGGAAAAGTTATTCATTATGACGCTCCTTATGAACCTGTAGCTCTAGAAAACTGGGAAACAATAAATTGACTCAAACTAACAAACTAAAAGCCATAGAATTATTTGCCGGAATAGGTGGTTTTCGATTGGGAATGAAAACTGCAAATATTGACACTATTTGGGCGAATGATATTAGCGAACTTTCCTGTCAAGTCTATCAAAGTAATTTTGGTAGTAGCTCAATAGTATTAGACAATATTAATCAAATTAATTTATCAGAAATTCCAGAACACGATATTTTAACAGCAGGATTTCCCTGTCAACCATTTAGTCAAGCAGGCAAAAAAATGGGAATTAGAGATAGAGTCAGGGGAACACTTTTTGAACGAATTGTTGAAATAATCCAAGCTAAAAAACCAAAATATTTTTTATTAGAAAACGTCAAAAGAATCTTGACTATGGAAAAAGGGCATCATTTCCGAATTATATTAAATGCTCTTGCTTCCTTAGACTATTTTATTGAATGGCGAATCATTAACCCGATCAATTTCGGCATTCCTCAAAACAGAGACAGAATTTTTATTTTTGGTACTTGGATTCAACCTACACAAAAAACTCCCGATCTAGAAAAGCTTTCTGTATTTTTAACAGATAATGATATTGATAATTTACCAGGGAATGACAATAGCGAAATAGAAAAATATATGGAGCCTATTATTAATTTCAGTAGTAAAAATGATCGCTGGGGTATTGCTTATCAAAACAAAATGTACAGTCAATCTTTACCTTTAATGGCTGATATAAAACCCAGAAAAAAACTCAAAGATATTCTCCAAGATGAATCAGAAATAAATCCACAATTTGATTTTACTTCTGATACCCTAGAAAGAATTAAACAGAGCAAAACTGTAAATAGATATTGTAATGGTGTGGAGATATTATATAACCAAGGAGGAGGAGCGCGTCTTGGCTATACAATATTTGGCATTAATGGCGTTACTTCTACATTAACCGCTTCTACTTCTAGACATTATGAAAGATATCAAGTCGGTAATAAATTTCGCCGTTTAACTAATATTGAATATGCTCGTTTAATGGGATTTCCTGATAATTGGTGTCGAGTTGCTAAAGTTTACCATCAATATGCTTTATATGGTAATTCAGTTGTGCCTGATTGTGTAGAATGGATCTGTCAAAGAATTGGTCAACAAAACTTTAGATTTAACCATAAAACTTGGCAACAGTTAACGTTATTTTAATTGAATATCTATCAATATATGAAAAAACTTACCCTATCACTATTCAAAACTGAAGCAGCAATTTTTGTTAGAGATTTAAGTATTACTCCAATTTTTGATTTGTATGGTATTACCGATGGTAAAGCAGTAGGAACTTATGTAGAGCAAGCATTCAATAATTATTTAGGAAAGAAGTATTTATATACTCCAGGTAGTGCAGCTAGTGGCATAGATTTTCCCGAATTAGAAGTAGATTTAAAGGTGACATCTATACGACAACCACAATCATCTTGTCCGTTTCGAGATGCTAGCCAAAAAGTTTATGGATTAGGTTATAATCTACTTGTTTTTGTATATGAAAAAATAGATAATCGCGAATTACAAGCAGCAAGTTTAAATATTCAAAACGCGATATTTGTAGCTAAAGAAAGAACA
The DNA here is from genome assembly GCF_010672085.1 of Okeania sp. SIO3I5. GTDB lineage: Bacteria > Cyanobacteriota > Cyanobacteriia > Cyanobacteriales > Microcoleaceae > Trichodesmium. The sequence goes on along the minus strand of NZ_JAAHHT010000209.1, from coordinate 3,698 downwards.
GGAGATTATCAAACTACACGGGGTTTAATAGAAATTATCAGTCGTAATGGTAATCAATATGATGTAATATCATGTCCGGATAATTAGTGATAAAAAAACTTTCTCTTCTTTATAGCTTAAAATTCCCTCTTCTTCCCTCCTGACTCATTACTCATTACTCATTACTCATTACTCATTACTCCTCCATTTTTATTTATAACTATTCAACCGGACATGATGTAATAGGATTTTTGGAAGACCGTAACCTTCCTTTAGATGAAATAGGACGTGAAGTTTTAGCTGAGAGAATAATTAGAGAACCTCCACAACAGGGTTATATTACTATCTCAAATGCTTTGCAATGGAGATTACAATATAGAAGAATTATTGAGCAGGCAGTAATAGGAAATGTAGTTGGAGTAGAAAATATTCTGAATTAATTTAACGGTCATAAATTAGGCATTAGCTATTAGCTTTCTAAGGGGAGAAAGATTGTTGTTTGGTTTCGTCCCTCAACCAAACCTACAATTCTGAAGTTGTATGCAACGTCCCTACAGTGTTATAATTTTTTGAGTTCATTGATTTGTTTGTAGTAGGGCTTTAGCCCTAAGATAGATATTGCTCAAGCACTACTACAAACTTTACAGTGCTTTTCAGTTGAGTAGACCACAAAACTGTTGTAGGAGTAATAAGTAATGAGTAAGGAGTAATGAGTAAGGAGTCAATATGATTGTGGTTTATTCATATGAAAACTGCTGTAATTATAACTATTCAACCGGACATGATATAACTCAGTTTCTTGTTTTGAGGATGATAAGTAAAAGTATGAGAAATATTGATAATTTAACTATTCATCGTTTCCGAGGTATACGAGATTTAAAATTGGAAGAATTAGGTCAAATCAATTTATTAGTTGGTGTTAATAATTCGGGCAAAACAAGTGTTTTAGAAGCAATTTCTACTTATTGCAATCCTTTAGATCCTTTGGAATGGATCAATACTGCTTGGCGGCGGGAAATTAAATTTTCTCGTAAATCAAAATTAGAGACTCTTAAGTGGTTATTTCCTCAAAATAATGACAATAATCCAGATGATTTTTATCAAGGAGAAACGAAAGTTTCTGGTAGTGGTAATTTTAGTGTAGTAGAATCAAAAGCAACTTATGAAGAATTTGAAGACATCTCGAAGACTACAGGAAATAATAATGAAGAATACGAGCAAGAAAATCAGATTGATGATGAGATAGATATTGATAATAATGAAATTCGACGTGGTGCAGATTTAATACTTGAAGTAACTACACAACAAGAAGTAACCACATTAGATGAAGAAGAGAAGCGTTCTCGTTATGAGCGTGAGAAAGTATTAAGACAATTTATAATAATGGAAAATGAAGGATTAATGAATCGCGCTAAACGTTCAAAAATAAAAAAATTATCAGTTAATATGATAACTCCTATCTCTCATAAAATTGAACCTTTTACTAAACTTTTTACACAGACAACTTTCCAAGGTTTTAAGCAAGAGGTAATAGAGTTAATTTCAATGATAGATTCAGAAATTATTGATTTAGACATTCTCGACCCCACGGGTAAAAATTCTCGCCTTTATGTAATTCATAAAACATTAGGTATTACCCCTATAAGTGCTTTTGGCGATGGTGTTCTTCGGTTACTATTTATGGCTTTAACCATCGCCAAATCAAAGGACGGTATTTTGTTAATTGATGAACTAGAAACCTCAATTCATACTGAAGCATTGCGTCCTTCATTTTCTTGGTTAGTTAAGTGGTGTAGAAAGATGAATGTACAATTATTTGCTACTACTCATAGTCTAGAAACTGTTGATGCAGTGTTAGATGCTAGTGAATCAACAAACGACTTAGTTTTATATCGTTTGTATCAAAAAGATATGCAAACTAAAACAGTTAGAATTGACCAAGCAAAACTAGGTAGAGTTAGAGAAAATTTAGGACTGGAAGTAAGATGGTAAAATATGCAATTATTGCCGTAGAAGGTAATCACGATCAAGCATTAGTAACCAAGTTATTAAAACTTTTAGACTTTCAAAGTTTTGACGGAGCAGAATCAAATTTAGATGATTTTTGGAAAAAATTTATTCCTACTTATCCAAAAAATGGAAAGTTTTACGCGCGATTGAATATGCCTTCTATTCGATTTAATGATAGTTTATCCGTAGCTATTTATGTTGGTTAAGGTAGTAATATTCCTGAAAATTTAGATGATACTTTCTCTATTTATCCTGAATATCAAACCGATATAACAGCATTTGGAATCATTGTTGATGCCGATAAAAATACTCCAGAAAAAGTAGTAGCGGAATATCGTCAAAGACTCTCGAATTACTTCCCTAATTTTCCCGCTCAACCAGGGGTTGTAGATCAAAATATTCCCAGAACAGGTATTTATGTATTACCAGATAATAATTCTGAAGGAGTTTTGGATACTTTGCTATGTGAATGTGGAGAAATAGCTTATCCAGAATATATGAAAAAAGCTAAATTATATTTAGATAACTTTTCTGATGAAGAGAAAAAATCTCAACCTCTAAAATGGAAACCTTTTGATGATAAAAAAGCTTTAATTGCTACAATAGTTAGTGTTTTAAAACCAGGAAAAACCAATACAACCAGCATCGTAGATAATGATTGGATCAGCGAGCAAACTATTAAAGAAGTAGCATCATTAAAACAACTCCAAACATTTTTAATAGAGCTTTTAGAGCTAAATGATGCTACTAATTAAAGTTCCACATTTCTATTTCTACTTTGATCTATTATCTCGCTTATCGCCTGCTGTAATCTCTGGATCGGTTTCTTCTTCCACATCTTCTTCAGGTTCGCGAGCAATAAGCTGTAATGGCTTTTGTTGCTCAAATTGTAATTGATCTAGATCGGTTAAATTATTGGTAATTTCTGGAATTATGCTCACTCCTATCAATAGGGAATTGACAAAAATGATTGACAATATATGCTTAGACATTATTTAGAGATTGGTAATAGTGTGTATTTTCTTATTCCCAATCTCTATGAGGCATCCGGAAAATTATCGCAGGACTTTATCTCGGTGTTTATAGCGGCAAATTCTAAAATATTATTCTCTAATACTACTTTGAAAAAAGAATGCTACAAAAGCGTAGAGATAGATCGCATATGCTTAAAAATAGCTACTCCAATTCATTTGAGACAACTATCTCTATCATTTTCCCCTTTTTTTTCAATATTTCCTCCTTCTTCCTTCTGCCTTCTGTAACAAATATTGGTTGTGCAGAGCGTAAAGTGTGGGATGCGTCAAGTAAGGCTGGCAAATCTAATCTAAAAGCACTGATATATAAAGTTTTTAGGATTTTTGTCGGGAAAAAAGTGCAAATTTTTCAGCCTTTAAGAACAAAAAGTTAGGACCAAAGACAGACACTTCCCAGAAAGATATAGGTACAATTATTCCTCCTACTTCCCACACTTCCCACACTTCCCACACTTCCCACACTTCCCACACTTCCCACACTTCCCACACTTCCCACACTTCCCACACTTCCCCCACTTCCCACACTTCCCACACTTCCCACACTTCCCACACTCCCCACACTTCCCACACTTCCCCCCCTCCCCACCCTTCCCACACTTCCCACACTCCCCACACCTCCCACACTTCCCCCTCTCCCCACCCTTCACTCACTCATCCTCACTCCATCTCCCACCT
>NZ_JAAHHT010000208.1 GCF_010672085.1 Okeania sp. SIO3I5 | reverse complement strand
TACTAGAAAATTTTCTTGCTAGACCTGATATCCCAGAAAAAATCCGCCAAATAGAAGAAGAAATTCGTTATCATACATTATTGTGGATTGCTTGGTCTGCTTATAATTCAGGTCATTTCACAGAAATGAAAGCATATTTACAGGAATCATTAAACTATACATCAGATGTAGGTATAAGAGTAATTTTAAATTGGATTGAAAATTTTAAGAAGTTTTCTTTGGGAAAAGGCGAAATCCTAGATACTTACTCTATAACTAGCTCTATTGAATGGAAACAAGCAATACGCCAAGCTCTAAAATTGAATTTTCTCTCCAGTATGACTAACAAAACTAGATAATTATTAGACCTCTCCAGAAAAGAGGGAATAGGGAATAGGAAATTACAGCGCTTTTCAGTTGAGTAGACCACTAAATTCATTGTTAGGAGTTAGGAGTCAGGAGTTAGGAGTTAGGAGTCAGGAGTCAAGAGTTAGGAGTGAAGAGTCAGTATCATTGTGGTTTATTCATATGAAAACCGCTGTAAGAAACCGGGTTTGTGGGAGGTAGATGTTAGTATTCTAGGGCATTTAATACTTTCCCCGGTTTCTACTACCGATACTACCGGATTTGATATTAAAGAAGATATTTATACAACAACGCTATTTTTAACTGTTTCAGTTAAAACTTTCTCAATCACTTGCTCCCATTCAGGTATTTTCGTTAATCGATCGGCATCAATAGTGTAACCATATTCAGAAGCAAATCTCATAAAACTATCAACCCAGTCTGAAACAGTTTGCTCAGTAGAATAAGGAGTATAGTTAAAAGCTCGCTCCAGATAATTAGCCATTTGAGTTAGGTTTTTGTGGTGATACATAGACCATGCAGCCCACACCCAAGTATTGTATCTAGCTCTACTTTCCAGAATACCCATCCAGTCAGGTACTTCAGGTAAAGAAAAATAGTTATCCAAAACCAACTCAAAATGTTCAATAAACTTTGGTGGGGTACTGGCTACCATTCCCTCCTCCAAACGGAAACAATATGTTGGTTGGCGTAACCAAGCGGTTTCGCTGAATTTAATACCCATGCGAATCACAAAATCTACATCTGCAATATCTTCTTTGAGATGAGTGTTGAAACCTCCCAAAAGCTTAACCTGATAGCTACGAAACATCATTGCCTTTGTCGGAGCATATTTATAAATTTTCCATAGTTTCCAAATATGCCAGTCTAACTCTGGTAAATCATACCAAGGTTTTACTGTTAAAGTAATTTCTCCACTAGAGTTAACAATTTGCCAACCACTATGAACAAAGTCTATTGAAGATGCACCTTTGTCAAAGCAGTTAACCTGTAATGCTAATCTCTCAGGTAGAAAATAACTATCAGGATGTAAAAATGTTATAAATTCACCTTGTGCTAGGTTAATACCATGATTGAGTGCAGCTAATATTTCTGGTTGCTGACCTTCAAGATAAACATATTGAATTTTATTCTGGTAAGGCTCTAAAGCAGGACGAACCATATCTTTTGGTCCATTATTAACAACAATAATTTCGTAAGAGGTATATGTCTGCCTGAGAACACTTTCGATAGCTTTTTGAGTATATAAAGGTCTATTACACGCAGGAATAACAACACTAACTCTAGGAGTACGATCGGACTGCTGGAATTTCAGACACCAGGTGGCATCAGATGTTCGACACGAAAGAGGATATCCACCTCGCTCTCGGTTTCTCTGAGCTTCTGTGCCATGAAATGCACTAAACTGACCTTTTGGCAAATGGGCATAGTCATGGTTTTGATGGACACACATAATTGCTTCACTGGCATCAACTACAGGATACTTCTCTATTAGAGCATTGTAAACCATCCAGGTATCCCAGGCCGCACGTCCAATTGCAAATTCAGGCAACTGAGCAAATAAATGTCTAGGGTATGTAAAATAATCCATACCATAGGCTGTATTAAATACAGCTTCCTTATTTACTAATCTCCTTAATTCATTTTCCCAATTTTGTTGATTAAAGTCTATAAGAGTAGTGATGTTTGTATTCCACCTTCTTCCTATAATCAAGAATTCTTCTAGCAACGTAGACACATACTTGACACTAGGAATAAAATCACTAACAAGCATGATGTCAGAATTAACATATGTCAAAAGATCGTGGCTTGCTAGTTTATGAGCTTGAGCAAACATATCACTGAGTAAAGGTGTTCCGTACTCGTTGTGTTCAACATTAGGCACATGACGTACACCTAATTCTTTAACAATATCTTCTGTACCTTCCTCTTCTCCAAAAATAATAATCTCTGGTTTTGGTTTGAGCAAAGTCCAGCTTTTAATTGCATTTGTTTGAATCACCCCAATGTGTTCTTTAAATGGTTTAGGCATAGCAAAAATTGTCATACCACTTTTTTCTGGTAGACTAGCTTGTGTCAGAGTTTCCTCGCTTTTGCTAGCAATCAAAAATAAGTTTGTGTTGGTAACTTCTGAAACAACTTGCTTAGTTTGTGATTTTGCTGGGGTTATAACTGAGTGTTGTTTTTGAGTGTGAATATTAGTTTCTTTCCCTAAAGACCTTAATTTTTCCTGTGCTTCAGTAAAATCAGGCTCTGCTTCTAGAACTTTTGTTAATGCTTCTTCTGCTAAATCTAGTTTACCTAACTCCAAAGCAGATTTTGCTGAATACCAAGATGTACGCCAGTGAGTTCCAAGTTCCTTAGCCTCAGCAAATTCAGCCATCGCTTCTGAATGTTTTCCTTGTTGTTGTAGCACTAACCCTGACCATAACCTTAAATACCCATTTTTCTTATAATAAGAACTATAGTGAAAGATGCCACCTGCACCCTTACTGTAGAGTAATGGAGATGATTCGGCAATTTTTTGATCTGCATCTAAAAGTTCTTGAATATCTTGTGAAGTCATACTCACTAAGAATTGAGGTTCTGTATTACCTATAGACTGAATAAACAAGTCTGAAGCATATAGTTTCTGGGATTGATTCGCTTTTTTACCCCACTTCTTTTTACCCTTTGGCGATTGCATTAACTTTTGATAAAGTTTATGTGTTGCCTTAGCTGCATTTTCTCCTCCAAATATCTGCTCTGCGTATTTTCGAGCATTTTCCCCCAGCCTTTGCCGTTCTTCCGGGTGATGGTATAAATATTCAATTGCCTGCTTGTACTCTAACTCACTCTTGACAATCAGACCCGTATAATTATGAACTACTGTTCGACTAGCTCCACCATAGGGAAAAATAACTGCTGGTACTCCTGCATACATAACTTCCTGTAATACTAGCTCAACAGTGGAATAGTTTTCCTCGCAAAGAGGATAACCAAAAACATCCATTACTTCAATTACAGAACGAATATCTTCAACATAGCCTTGAAACTCAAATCTTTCTTTTACTTGTAAAGTTTCCACCTCTGTCTTGAATTTTGGATAAGCATCTCCTTTACCACAAATAATAAACTTAATATTTGGAATATTAATTGCTGCACTCATTGACACATAATTAGGGTGCATTTTCACGAATCCTACTGTACCGATGTAGCCAACATTAAAAGTATCGTGTGGTTTAGGAGAAAAATTAGCAAGTCGCGCAAAATCTGTTGCTCCATATATCATCCCAGTTTTTTCTAATCTAATTTTCTCTGGCAATTGTTGAAAAACCGGACTTTCGTGAGCATAGGGACTTGTAGTGAGAGCAAAATCAGCATAATCAATTAACTCCTTAGTAATAATTTGTGGTGGATAACATCCAGCTACATTGAACTTGATTAGTAGTCGCATTGGTGGAAGTCCAGAGCGTATAAACTCATAGATTTCTGGGGTATTCCAAAAATGCAAATGTACTATATCTGCATTGCCAATTTCCTGTATAATTGCCTCGCGACTTAGCAGAGTTATTACATTTATACCAGCTTCTGCCCCTATTTTAATAGCAACTGGATCGGCAGAAAGTAGAGAAACAATACGTTGCTTATAATCTGAAAAGAGTGATAAATATTTTGCCGTAGCTATTAGGGAACGGAAAGCTCCTCCAACAGAAGCTTGACGAATGATATGAAGAATTTTGATCATAATTTGGTAGTGGTAAGGAATTAATAATAGGTAGTAGGGAAAAGGTTAAACCGGAGTTGGGGTAGGCTATGAGAACCGACAACAAATCTCTTATTAGACCTTTAGCAATAGAAAACACCCGAGTCAGGAATAGTTCTAATTTCCTCACTATTTTAGGAATACTCATAATTTATACTTATAAATAACAAACTAGATTTACTCAAAATTAAAAGTATTATTAATTTCAAATCAGCTCATTAATTACCATTCATTGTTCATTAATTTATTGGTAGTTCTAGATACAATATCATCAAAATTTTTGAGAGTAAACTTATTTTTTAAATTATTGTAAAACGCAATATCCATTCCATTTCTTTCTTTGATAATCTCAATTAACTCTGGAGATACTTCTCCTTTATTCTTTCTATTTTGAGTTACTTTCTGTTTTGTATATGATTTATTTTTCCACCCCAAAATATTTTGTAAAACCTGTAAAAAATCATCAAAATTGTCTTGTGTTCCTACTGCTAAAAATTGATTAGAAATATTTTGATAAGCCAAATCCATAATTTCTTTTGCACTTCCTGCCATTGAGCCCGCTATTTTCTTTACCTGTTCATTTCTAGGGCAATTTTTAGACAGTACAAAATCTTCTAAGCTCATATCTTTAGACAACAGTTCATGGTGTAGTCGATGAGCTGGTTCTTCACGAATAAAATAATACATGGAAATAATTCGATCAACTGGTTCTCGAATAAGAGTTATATAAATGGCTGGTTCAGATAAATATTGATGAAGACCATATGGCATATGTCCTATATAGCAATGAACTCTTTTCCGATCGTCCTCAGATATCTTTTGGGCTGCTTCAAGAGGAGTTTGGCTAACTTTAAGCAAGTATACTTTTTCTTTAGAATACTGACTTAAAATCACAGAACGTAGGGTAGTTCCTGCTGTTTTGGGAATATGGGGAAATATCAAGATTTTACTAGAAAGTCTTTGTTGGATCTCAGATAGATTCATGGTTTTTTCACTCCTGACAAATATAATAATTATTAATTTTAGCCTATTAACAGCTATATTTTTTCATTAGCTAAAGTAGAGTATTGTTTTTGCTTCCTCCAAAAACATTTTAACTAGATTAAACTAATTCACTTTTTTTTGAGCTAAAGCTTCAGCAAGTTTTTTATATACACCTATACCAATATCAGGTCTCAGTTGAATTGCTTTTTTATAACAAGCAATTGCCTCGGTTAATTGACCTTCTTGTTGTAATGCTTCTCCGAGTAGATTGTACACTCCATGAAATTTGGGGTTGAGTGTAATAACGTAACGGTAATTTTCTATTGCTTCTTGAAATTTTCCTTGTTTCATTAGTAAATTTCCTAGCTGATGATAGGCAATGAAATAGTCTGGAGAAATTTCAATTAAGCTCTTGTAAACTGTGATTGCTTCTTCAAAGCGACTTTGTTTAGTCAGAGCATTTCCCAGTTTTTGGTAAGTTTTGTTGTAATTTGGGTTGATGTCAATAGCATTTTTATATACTTTAATTGCTTTTTCACAGAGATATTGTTTACTTGGAATATCAACTTCCCCCCATTCCATTTTTTTCATTAGAGCATTTCCCATACTATAATTAAATAAAAAACATTTTGGCTCTATGCTAATAGCATGATTATAATAACTTAGACTTAAGTCAATATTATTTTGTCGATCTAATTCTTGAGCCAGTACCCAATAAATTTCGGAACTATCGGAAAATCTTTTGATTGCATCTTGATAAGCTTTTATATAATACTTTGAATTATTAGTAATATCATAATTATCTTCAATAACTTGTTTTAATTTTTTATATATATCAACTGATTCTGGTTGTATTTGCAATGCAGACTTATACATTATAATAGCATCTTTATGATTTATTTTTTCGCAAAAAATATCACCTAATTTTTGATATGTTTCCCAACTAAGAGGTTTTATTTTAAGTGCTTCACGATACCAGTAAATCCCTTCATCTAACTCTTCATCTTTAATAAAGATATCTCCAATTTCATAATAATACTTGAAACAATTAGGGTTGTATTTTATAGCCAACTTATATACTGTTGTTAATTTGACATCCCACTGTGTTAGAGTTGAATTTACTTCTTCTATTTTGGCTAACAAACAATATAATTGTTTGTTTAATTCTAGAGCTTTTTTATACATACTAATAGCAATATCAAACTTATTTTGCTTTGTTAGGCAATTTCCTAGTTGCAAATAAGCTTCATAACTACTAGAATCAATTTCTATGATACTTTGGTAGATAATTATTGCTTCATCAAATTTAGCTTGTTGAGCCAAAATGCTAGCTAAGTCGAAACACAAATTCACATCTTGCTTAATTTCCAAAGCTCTATAATATAGTTCTATATTTTCTGGATGTTTTTGAATAGCTTTTAGATAATAGTTAAATGCAAGTTCTTGAGTTATTCTTGCTTGTTGGCCTAGTGAGTTTGCTAACTTCTCCTCAATAAGAGGTAAGTTAGAATTTAGCTGTATAGCAGAACGATAAGCACTGACTGCCCCATCCCACCTCTCTAATTTAACTAACATATCTCCTAAATTATAATGGCTCCAAGGAAAATCAGGATTCAACTCAACAGCCTGATGATAAGCACTAATCGCTTCTTCCCATCTTTCTAATTTAACTAAAACATCCCCTAAATTATTATAAGACCAAGAAAAATCAGGTTTGAACTCTATTGATTTATTATAAGCATCAACCGCTGCTTCTAACTCCTCTTTGTCTTGTAACAAATTACCTAATTTATGATGCACTTCCCATAATTCCGGCTGCATTTTAACAGCTTTTTTATCAACCTTTATTGCCTCTTCTTTTTCTCCCTTTTCTACTAAAGTATCACCTTCTAAATGGTAATCTTCTGCAGAGTTTGAATCTACTTCTATTCTGTTAATATCGGTATTATTTCCCGACTCCCACTGCTGTTGTACAACAGTTGTTAACTTCTCACTAATTTCTTCCTGATTTTGACCATTAACTTTTTTTTCTTGTAACTTATTTTCTGCATCTGCCAAATACTGTTTTACCTCTTCCAAGTCGGGAGCTAATTTAATTGCTTTTTGATAAGCAGCGATCGCTTCCTCCCATTCTCCCTTTTTTTCGAAAACTTTTCCTAAGCTGAAAAAATTCTTTGCTTGTTTAATATTCATTTTTGCTGTTGATAATTTTGGGATTTTCTAGTTCAGGAATAAATTGTTGCAGTTCCTTGTGTCATCTCTACCTTTTTTGTGAAAATTTTCCTAAGATTGTTGCGACTAGAATTACTGTTTTTATTAGGGCTTTACCTTAGGAAAACTTACCTGGCTATGACATGAATAAAAGTTGATTATATAGATTTATATTACCAAATTAATGTTAAATCCAAAACAAATCCTGGTAATATATTTTCTCCTGATACTCTCTGAGGATTTTCCAATATTTCTACACCCTGCTCTGGTCGATAAATCTCTAGTTGTCGTTTTTTTCGATTAATCAACCAGCCTAATTTTGCCCCATTTTCTATATACTCTCTCATCTTAGTTCTGGTTTTTTCTAGAGTATCTCTAGGAGACATTAATTCTACTACAAAATCAGGACATAAAGGTAAAAATTTATCTTGTTCTTCTAATGTTAAAGTATCCCATTTTTCTCGACTGAGCCAAGAAGCATCGGGGGCACGTTGTGAACCATTTGGCAAGATAAAACCTGTGTTGGAGTCAAATACTTCTCCTAGGTTATTTTGAGAATTCCAGATATCTAATTGGGTAGTTATTTTGACATTGCGTTTTCCTGTATTTCCACCTGTGGGCGACATAATAATTAGTTCTCCTGTGGCACTTTTTTCAAATCTTAAGTCATCATTTTCTTGACAAAGTTGCCAAAATTGTTCGTCTGTTAAATTGATTTTTAACTCTAATCTTGATGGTAAATAAATTGTGGGAGTTTCCATATTAAATCTTGAAAATAATAGAGAGTTTTGGGGGAGGATATTTGTGCATGGTGAGTTCCGGCGACTAGGTAGATAGTTAATTACTAAGGTTATTCCCGCCGAACCTACCCTGATTTTTTTAACTCTAATCTTGGCGCTTGATAAATTGTGGAAGTTTCCATATCTTAAATTTTATATCAAGTTCAGTTGATTTACGCATCTAATCTCTTGAACTTGATTTTCTGCTTCTGCCAAAGACTGTTTTACTTTTTTCCAGTAGTGAGTTAACTTATTGCTTTTTACTACAAAGCAATTAATTTATTCCATTATCCCCTTTTTACGAAAATTTTTCCTAAACAAAAAAAATGCTTTGCTTGCTGAATATTCATTGTTTATACTTGTGTGAGAGATATATTATTTTCCTACTTCTTGAGTCAATTTTTAAATCAGGATTTTTTCTGGAATATTCATCAGGTATTTATAGAGCGATCGCCTTCTCTGATTCTCCCTAGCTGAACAAATTCTTTGCTTGCTGAATATTCATTATTTGTTGTTGTATTAGACATCTCCAATAATAAAAAATCAAATCAATTATGCCACAGAAATCGTCAATTATTTCTCCCTGCTCCCTGCTCCTTGCTCCGTGCTAACTCTTTTCTGAAGATGTCTATTAGAGATAGTTATCTTGAATTTTAGCCTGATATTTTCGTAATATTTCAATCAACTCTTTAATCCGGATAGGTTTACTTAAATAATCATTCATTCCAGCATCAAAACATAACTGCTTATCCCTTTCCATGGCATTCGCAGTTACTGCAATAATATAAGGTATTTCTGCTGGTAAAAATTGTTCATTAATTTTCATTGTTGCTGCTAAACCATCCATTTCTGGCATTTGCATATCCATCAAAATAATATCATATTTCTGAAGTTTCAAAGCATTTAACACTTCTAAACCATTGGCAGCAACATCTGCTAAATAACCTAATTTTTTTAAAATATTTATGGCTACTTTTTGGTTAACCCTATTATCTTCTGCTAATAAAATTCGTAAAGGTAATTCCTCTGCTAATTCAGGAATTTCTGTAGTTTTATCATTCGGCACTTTTTTGGTTAATTCAATGGGTCGTTCCTGAAAAATACTCAATAATACTTGATAAAGTTGAGATGGTTTGATTGGCTTTTGTAATGTTGCTGCCAAATTTATTTGTGATAGTAAATCTGATGTTAATGCTAGATTACTTGAGCTAAGTAATATTAATGGTAAATCTTGACATTGCCTAAGTTGACAAATTTCTTTAGCTAACTCTAACCCATCTATTTCTGGCATTTTTAAATCTAAAATAGCTAGAGAAAATGGATTTTCTTGCTGTAATAATTGTAAAGCTTCGGAAGCTGATGCTACTGAATTAGGTTGGATTCCCCAAGATTGAGTTTGGAGATGTAAAATTTTGCGGTTAGTGGCATTATCATCCACAATTAAAACTTGCTTATCATCAAATTTAACTTGTCCTGGAATTAAATTAATATTCGTGATGGTAGGTGCAACTTTAGCTTTAATTGTAAAATAAAATGTTGAACCTTTTCCTAACTCGCTATCTAGCCACATTTTGCCTCCCATCATTTCACTGAGGCGTTTACTAATAACTAAACCTAAACCTGTACCTCCATATTTGCGAGTGGTAGAAGAATCTATTTGACTAAAAGACTGGAATAAAATTTCTTGTTTATCTTTGGCAATACCAATACCTGTATCCCGAACAGAAAATTCTATTTCATAACCTAAATCACATTTTTCAGCATTTTCTAATTGATTATTTTGTGGATAAATATCTTTAGTATTAACATTTAAAATCACTTCACCAAAATCAGTGAATTTAATTGCATTACTTAAAAGATTGGTTAAAATTTGTCTCAGTCTTGTCATATCTGTAATCACGGTTTTCGGCGTGACTGGACTTATATAATAAGCAATTTCTAAACCTTTTTTATGAGCTACAGGAGATAACAAATCTAAGACTTCTTCTATACAATTACTAATCAATACTGGTTGGTATTCTAACTCTAGTTTGCCAGAATCTATCTTGCTAAAATCCAAGATATCATTGATAATTGTTAATAGGGAATCACCACTTGTTCTAATGGTTTCTACAAAATCTTTTTGTTGAGCAGATAGTTGAGTATTTAATAATAAACTTGTCATGCCAATTACGCCATTCATGGGAGTCCTAATCTCATGGCTCATAGTTGCGAGAAAATAACTTTTTGCCCGGGTAGCTGCTAAGGCATCATCTCGTGCTTTTTCTAATTCTTGATTTGTTTTACATAACTCCTGAGTGCGTTCTGTAACTAATTTTTTGATTTTTTTAGTCTGGTTAATATTAGTATTTATATAACTACTAATCCCTGCTGTTAAGAATAAGCCTAATGATAAAAATAACCAACTATCCCAACTTTCTTTATTTTTGATATATTCCTGATTTGGGATTAATAAAAACAACCATTTTCTCCCACCTACTTTAACTGTTTTTATAAAATTTATGCCTGAATCATTACCAGCCAGTTTTAATTTGGCTAAAGCATCTGCTGCCGTAATATTATTTGAGTAATTCCCCCCTTTTTTAGATGAGTTAAAATAGAGAAACTTTTCTGATTATGTACTAGCTGAACTATCGTAAATATAAATGTCAAATTCATCCTCTTGAGTAGAAAATTCATCTAAAGACTTTTCAAATAATTCTTTAATACTAAATACTCCAACAACAAATCCTTGTAAATTTTTACGGAAATCGGCAATTGAATTATTAATTGATTGTTTTTGATATATGGCTTGAAAAATCAAGAAACCATCAGTATTTTCTGTTTTTTGTACTAATTGAATCTTAGAAGTAGCGATCGCCTCTCCACTATCGCGAGCCTTTTTTAAAGCTGCTAGACGATTAAGATTAGAAGCTAAGTCAAATCCTAAAGCTTTTTCATTACCTTGATATGGTTCAACAAAATATACTGGAAAATACTCAGCTTTGAGCCTAGATCGAATTATTTTTCCTACTTCATTACGTTGGGTAAATTTAAAATTAGAATAACCATCTTTTTGCGCCTTTAATTCATATTTTTCTCTTTCATTAGCAGGAACATAAGGAACCCATTCTAATGCTTGAATACTTGGCATCTTATCTAAAAAATATGAAACAAATTGTTTAAATTCTTCTCGATTAACTTCTTGTGAACTTTGATAAAAACTTTTAAGTGATAATAATACATCAATAATTTCTTCTTTTATTGTATATTCGAGCTGATGTACTCTATCTAATGCTAAAGATTGAAATTCTATGGAAATTTTTTGGGATTCCAAATTTTTGATTGTAGCAAACCCAATACCAGATAATAAAGTACCAATAATTATAGTTAGCCATACTGGTAGATATTGTTTGGATAAATAATTATCCACTTTGTTATAGTTTTTGGTCTTCATTAGAGAGAAATATATGTTGCTAAGGAAAAGCACTTATAACTTATGTCAAAGTCAAAAGTTGATGACAATAGCTTTTCAGCTTGTACCAATTTCCAAACTTTAATCCATAGTGGTATAGCAATTCCCAAAAAGCGTGAGCTAGAAAATTCTAGGTTTTAGGGAACAGGGAACAGGGAACAGGGAATAGAGAATAGGGAATAGGGAATAGAATAAAATATAGATGTACCATTAGACTCTGGGAAACGCTATATATTTATTATCTATCAGGAAATGAAACAAAGTTTAGGACAGCAAAAAATTATAAGTATAACTTAATTATAGCTTTCAAATCCATAATCAATTAAAAATAGACCCTGGTTTAGTAAAAATTAAATAATTTCTATAAAGTTTAGTTAATTAATTATAAGAAACTTTGTATAAGTAAGGATTTGCAGACCAAATCCCTACAATACTTTATTTGTAAGTATTCAGCTATTAGCAGTCAGCTTTCAGCTTTTTAATAATGGGAGGTAGTTTTAGATGAATATAGATTTTAACAACTTTTGTACTAAGATTTTATTCTAGGTCAATTAATATAGCTTTAAACCTATACCAAAAATAATAGCTGATAGCTGTTAGCTGACGGCTGAATGCTTACCTTTATTTTAGCTAACTGTTAATTTTAGTGGATATAATGGCTCTTTTCCGTTCAATTGCCAAATCCTAAATACTAATACAACAGCTACAGTTAACCACACACAAGAAGGAGCTAAAATTATTCCAGCTATGGGATTAATTTGCCAGTAAAATATAGTAACTATTAACGCAGATAACCAAGGACCAAAAATAACAACAGGAACCGCAGCACCTAACCTCTGTTCTACAGTAAAGATAGTATTCCAAGTATCTCCTAAAGCAAGATGTACTGCAAAAGCTATCAAAGGAAGCACTAAAAATTGTTGGTTCATCTGCTGCCAAATTAATAGAGAAGAGATGACTCGTAAAACTGCAATTGTCATCCAAACTATGGGAAAAGCTAAAGGTGGAGGTGCCCATTTTGGTCTGACAATACTATCATAAGTTTTGCTAGTACGGGTATTGTCTAATGGAGAAAAAATTCGTGAACGAATACTCAATAATGTGAAAAATAATCCGGCAAATACTGTGCTTAACCAAGTCGGAAAAGCAGAGTAATTCTCAACTAAAATTACCAATTTTTCCATTCCCCAAAAAGCTAGAAGAATTATTCCTATTTGCACAATAGTTCCTAATTTATAAATAGAAAGTGCTTTTAAATCAAGCTCTTTTGTAGAAACTATTTGTCTTTCTAGAGACTGATTTGTATCTTCAGTTTTTACCCCCATTACTGTATTGACAATCTGTTCGACTGTTCCACTATCATTTGATTGAGTCATAATTACAATACTCAGAAAATTATCAATTTACATATTAACCTTTGTCGGGACATTCTATGAAATATCCTCACAAAGGTTTGATATATAGCAGGGAACAGGGAACAGGGAACAGTCGGAAAAATATTTCCTGGTCTAAGGTTCATCATCAGTCTATATCCTAACCAACTCTTTCTTAGCTATAGAATCTGGTTAAAAATTTGTCATTGCGACGATAGGAAGCAATTTCAGAGGTGATTAACTGTTGAATGAAAATTGTATAAAGTAGTTGCTATTTATAGAAAAGTGTTGTAACCTGAAATAGGTAACAAAAGAAATAAAATAATTCAGGTGAATGCGACTTGTTGACAGACATATTATTAACCGAACACATCAGTATTGGACTTGGTGTGATGAGTTAGCCTTTAAGTCAAAAAACTTGTATAACGCAAGCTAATTATTACTGTCGTCAGCATTTTTTCTGTACTGGTCATAGTCTGGATTTAACCGATCTATACCACAGCATCAAAAATAGTGATGCCTATAGAGCGTTACCAACCAAGGTCTCAAAACAAACAATCAAATGCTTGGTGGCCACTTGGCGTAGTTATTTTCAGGCAATCAAAGAATGGTCAAAACATCCCTGTAAGTTTTTGGGTAAGCCCAAAATACCCAAATATAAGGATAAAACCAAAGGTAGAAATGTAGTTATATACTCAAAGGAATCAGTCTATAAAGGCCCTCTAAAAGAGGGTATTTGTCACTTATCAATGAGTGAAATCATGCATACCTGTAGTTGTGGATACTGTAATCGAAGTGAGGATAGTACCTGCGACTGCCTGCTATATAATTGAAGTTGTGTATGAAAAAACGAATCAGCCACAAATAAATTCAAGATATGTAGCCGGGATTGACTTAGGGATTGATAGATTAGTAGCTCTATCTACAAATAAGCCTGGTGTCAAACCACTGCTGATTAATGGGAAGCCACTCTCAAGCGTCAATCAATTATATAACAAGCGTAAAGCTAAGTACCAAAGTCATCTCAAAGGCAACAGAAAAACCAGTCGTAAGATTGAAGCATTAAGTTATAATCGAAATCGTTTTGTAGTATTGTTCTAGCCGGGAAAACTTGAGGGTTTCGTTCCTCAACCCAACACAGACGTTGGGTTGAACGAAAAAAAATCTGAAAAAAGAGCAGATGAAATTGGTGCTAGCACTTACGTTATTTCTGCGATAAACATATCAATTCAGTGCGATCGTTCACTTATTTCTAGGAAGTAGTGCAACAGATTGGAAGAAGCGAGCGTAAATTCTCGTAAATACTGGGTGATATCTCTAAGAGGGCTAAAGTGTAACAAGAAACAAGAACTTTTTGATAATTAATATCATGTTCCTTTGAATAGTTATCATTAGAGCTTCCTAGTATAGCTCTGAGCAACTGCAAAATCAGTAGGTAAAATCTGTGCTAGCACTTACGTTATTTCTGCGATAAACATATCAATTCAGTGCGATCGCCCACTTATTTCTAGGAAGTAGTGCAACAAATGGGAAGAAGCAAGGGTAAATTCTTGGAAATGGCGTATTATATCTCTAAGATGGCTAAAGTGCAACAATAAACAAGAACTTTTTTATATAGCAAAAGGCAGAGGGCAGAAGGCAGAGGGAAAAATCTGGCTTTGTCTGGGTTTTCGGCTAAGGTTAGAACAGTTATAAATCCTAAAACCCTTTGATAGTCTACTTTTCCCTGTTCCCTGTTCCCTGTTCCCTGTTCCCTATTCCCTAGCGCAAGGAAAAATCTGGCTTTGTCTGGGTTTTCGGCTAAGGTTAGAACAGTTATAAATCCTAAAACCCTTTGATAGTCTACTTTTCCCTGTTCCCTGTTCCCTGTTCCCTAGCGCTATATCATTGAATTTGAAAAACAAACCCGCCCCTACTATGACTAAATTTTAGGGGGAGCAGGCCACAAATGGACCATACATTCAACTTCTGAATTTTAAATTTTAAATTTTAAATTTTAAATTTTGATTTTTTAGCGTGGCCAAGAGATTCCAGCACTAGCAGCAATATAACGAGCTACAGCAACTGCTCCATAACGGTTAAGATGACTGGGGTCAAAGAAATATTCATTTTTGGCTAGTTGAGGTTGATATAAATTAAAATTCAGAAATGTAAAGCCATTTTCCCTGGCCCGACGTTGCATCCATTGATTAAATTCTTGTTCAGCAGACCAACGTACTGAGTCTAAATAACTATCAGATAGAGGTAAATTAACAAAAACTAAAGGAATATTTCGAGATTTAGTAAAGTTGACAATAGAATTTAAAGCTGTTGCCTGAGTACCTCCAAGATAAAAACGAGCATAGTCGCCATCGTAAAGTCCTGCCACATAAGGTTTTCTGCGATAATAATAGGAAGGGTTAAACTGCTCATCTACTGGCAGAAACCCATTAGCGTCAATAGCATCAGCAGGATTAGCGATCGCTACTGTTTCTACAGGTTGAGTCAAGTATTCTTCAGAGGCGGTTGAGTTTGAGGAAGTTTGTCTTATGGATTTATAGGAATATTTTCTATAGTTAGTTGGTTTAATAGTGCTATAGTTAACCTCTATTGTCTCCCCTACCGATGTCTCCCACGGAAAGTTGGGAGTGGGTGAAAATACATTATAGGGTTGAGGAAATTGATAACAGGTAGAAGCAAAGTTAGACTGAGCGCGAGGTAACTGGGGGCGAATGCCAGAAAGTAGTAGTCTTTTTCCCTCAGAAGCAACAATTGAATTATAAGTTCGATCAACTCGCCCACTATTAAATGCTCTCACTCCATCTGCCCAAATAATTAATTTTGGCAGTTGCTCATAGCTCAAAAGTTGCCGCAGTTGAAAATCAACTACTTGAGCAGTAGCACCATTGATAGCGAAGTTAAATATGTTTAACCGAGGATAACCTTTAGTAGCTAAATATTGTTGTAGTTGTTTAGGATCGACTCCATATAAAGCACGGGAACTCCCGACAATTAATACATCGGGCGTACCAACAGTTGCAACGTAAGACAGATAAAGTTCTAATTGGGTATCGAGAATATCACTATTGAAAGAAATAGGATTAAACTGAGAGGGAGCAGAAGCAGCTTGTTGTTGAGAGTATGCTAGGTTTCTCATATACTCAGTAACTTTTCTTTCGGCAAAAGCACGTCTGGGGTTTCCTGGCGGTACCGCTTGCATCCAAGCTACTGCTTGTACCCACTCTTGTGCTACTCTATCCCACTGTTGTTTAGTTCTAGCAGATTGAGCTAAATTGGCAGCTTTGATCGCAAACCTTACTGCTTGACTAAAAGGATCGATAGAAGCACATTGAGTAGAATTGGCATTTTGAGAGACTAGAGAAATTTGGGGGTTATGTTTTTTGTTTGAAGTTAAATCACAATTATTAATTAAAATCGGATTTTTTTCTGAGGTGGAAGATATTTTGTTTTGGAAGTCTTCAGTTGGTATACATCCAATAGTTAGAGTTAGCAAAGTTATACTTGCTATCAAAGGTTTTAGGAAATCTAATTTCCATCTATTCATATCAAATTTATCTTTTATATTCTGTTGCCACCTATATTTAGGAGTGGCATCGGATGAATGGGTTTTAGTCACCGAGATTCCTCTCCAAATCTATTAATAATTATGTGTAGAGTAGATTATATTACCTTTCACTATAAACTAACTGCTCGTATACCGCTACGCCGAAAATAAAAGTCAAAAGTCATCTCAGAGTTAGTTTTTCCTACAAAAATGCTTCACAAATAGCGTTTAGTAATCTCCGTGGCCTTTGCTTCGACTGCTATATTATACTTGGTTGAATAAAAAATCATGTATATAGCCGAGTGACTCTATCTAATCTTTAGTATATCAAAAAAATTCTGAGGATGCAACCTATAACCTTTTGACGCGCGAATTTTTTAGGAGCTTCACAAAATGAAAATGTTGGTGGTTTTCCACTACGC
>NZ_JAAHHT010000207.1 GCF_010672085.1 Okeania sp. SIO3I5 | reverse complement strand
CTCCCACACTTCCCACACCTCCCACACCTCCCACACCTCCCACACCTCCCACACCTCCCACACCTCCCACACCTCCCACACCTCCCACACCTCCCACACCTCCCACACTTTGCAGCCCTATTTACCCTAGAATCATTACCATGTCTACTTGAATTTCAAGCACAATAAATCTACCAAAGTTAATCTAAATTTTTCCGGATCGTAACCAACCACTAATGTTTAAGTAAACAGTAAACCAAATTTAAAAGTCAAACACATTATGGCTACAATTTCTGTCAGCAATCTTAATGATAGTGGTGCTGGTTCCCTAAGACAAGCAATTACTGATGCTGCCGCAGGTGATACGATTCAATTTGACCCCAGTCTAGGTGGTCAGACTATCGCCCTCGCTAGTGAACTGTTAATAGATAAAAACCTCACTATTGATGGAGATGAAACAAATCCAGTCACCATAGATGGAGGGGGTGCAGCTAATGGTCAATTCCGTGTATTTAATGTTGATGATGGCAACGCTAATAACCAAGCTCAAGTTACCATTGATGGAGTAAACATTACAGGTGGGTTTGCTTTTGGAAGTAATGCTACTAACGCTGGTGATGGTGGTGGTATATTCAACAATGAAAATATCACTATCAGTAACGCTGTAATCACAGGCAACACCGCATCAGGTGATGGTGGTGGTTTCTATAACAACGATCTAGGCACCGCCAATGTTATCAACACCACTATTAGCAGTAATGAAGCTAACTACAACGGTGGTGGTGTCATGGCATTTGGTAATACAACCATTACTAATTCTACCATCAATAACAACGCAGCACTTGCTGCAGGTACTGGCGATGGTGGCGGTATTGCTATCTTTGGTACTACACAAGTTACTCAAAGCACCATTAGTGGTAATACAGCAAACGGTCAAGGTGGTGGTGTTTACGTCACTGCCGTTAATCCCAATTTAAACCATTTTACCAGTGCTACAATTTCCAACAGCACCATTACTGATAACTTTGCACAAACTCCCACTCTAAATAATGGTGGAACTGGCGGTGGTTTGGCAAGTTTCGCTTTAGATAGCACTCCCGATCAAACTGCTACAACTGTTACTTCTACAATTATTTCTGGTAACCGTAATAGTACAGGTGCTAATGATGTTGACGAACTAAGAGCTACTAGCAATTCCATCCAAAGCGGTGGCAACAACTTAATTGGGACAGGAAATGCTAATGCTCGTTTCAACGCTACAGCGGACCAAACCGGAGTCACTAACGCTGGTCTAGATCCTCTTGCTGATAACGGCGGTCTCACTCAAACCCATGCTTTACAATCTGGCAGTGCTGCTATTAACGCTGGCAGCAACTCTCTCGGTCTAACTACTGACCAACGAGGTACAGGTTTCCAGCGTGTTGTTAATGGTGTAGCTGATATAGGTGCCTTCGAGTTTGGGAACCCCGACCCTACCGACCCTACCGACCCTACCGACCCTACCGACCCTACCGACCCTACCGACCCTACCGACCCTACTCCAAATACCATTTTTGGTACTGGAAATGGTGATGTTATTAACGGTGATGGTCAGAATAATAGCATTGATGGTCTGGGAGGAGCAGATATCATCAACGGTTTGGGAGGTAATGATGAACTCCTTGGTGGTACTGGTAATGATACCCTTGATGGTGGTGCTGGTGATGATACCCTTGATGGTGGTACAGATAATGATGTTCTCCTTGGTGGTGGAGGTCAAGACAGTCTCCTAGGTGGTAATGGTGTTGATGACTTACAAGGTGGTGACAATAACGACATTCTTGACGGTGGTCTAGGTAACGATTTACTGAATGGTGGAAATGGTGCCGATACTTTCGTATTGCGCTCTGGTGATGGCAATGACCAGATTAGTGATTTTATGCCTGGTACAGACGATCTATTGTTGGATGGTTTGACTTTCAGTGACGTTACTGTAATTCAAGATGGTACTAATACTATTATCCGAGAAACTGCAACATCACAAGATTTAGCAACTTTAATAAATACCCAAGCTGCCGATCTTGATAGTAGTAATTTTGAGATTCCTGGTGGTATTGTTGGTACTGGAAATAATGATACGATTGAGGGTGATGCTCAGGATGACCTAATCCAAGGTTTGGATGGAGCAGATAGTCTCAGTGGTCGTGGTGGAGCAGATGAATTGCTCGGTGGTACTGGTGATGATATCTTGGAGGGTAACGGAGGTAATGATACTCTCATGGGTGAAGCTGAAAATGATATCCTCCGAGGTGGTGGAGGTCAAGACCTCCTCATAGGTGGTAATGGTAACGACCTCTTACAAGGTAATGGCGATCGAGACGAACTTATAGGTGGTAATGGTGGTGATAACTTAGAAGGTGGCGGGAATAACGACACTCTTGATGGTGGTCTAGGTAACGATTTTCTAAATGGTGGTTTTGGTGCTGACAGTTTCGTATTACGCTCTGGTGATGGCACTGACCTTATTTTCGATTACCAAGATGGTACAGATAACTTCTTGTTAGATGGTCTGACTTTCAGTGACTTAACTGTAGTTTCTAGTGGTGGTAATACTATTCTGCAGGAGACTGCAACATCACAAGATTTAGTCACTTTGTTTGGTGTTTCTGCTACAGCTATTAATGCTAGTGATTTTGCTACTATCTAGTTGAGCGCTCTTTTTCAAAGTCTAACTGATTGTTAAATTGATTTAGGACTTATAGCGATCGCCTCTTTGATTTGAGAGAGGCGATCGCTTTTGGCAATGTCCAGAATTAATAATATCATGTCCGGTTATCAAAAAGTATCTTTTCAAATTTCTCTCAAACCGTTCAGCATAAGTGCCTTCTGCAGACCAGTTGCCCTAGACCCGGAATTATTTATCATAGCATTGCAACCGTACGAATTAAACTGTAGAAAATTGCAGTTGTTAAATTCTTGATATTGGATTAACCAATATATGTACGGCACAGCTCACTATTCCCATCCTACGGAATGCTACGCAAACGCCACTAAATGCCTCTGGGAATTTCTTGTCTTAAATTTGAAGAGAACCATTAATATCGGCATTAATCACTTTACCTGTTCCACTTCTAAACAAACCGCGTTTGACTCGTTTTCCCACATAATTCTCATGGCGCCTGGGTAATTCTAGGTCAAGTGCAGAAGTTTTATGCTCTGTAACAATCTTGCTGTTTCCATAACTTTGATGCCAGCAAGTTCACATTTATAAGTTATCTGTTTAATTAGCTTAGAGTGCGGTATTTGGGTAAAGTAGGGAATTGTTTTTTTTACCGATATTTGCACCCTGTTTCCAATTATCATTTTTTCCAATTACTACAGTACCAATATTACTCTTCACTAAATAATTAACAACTAACTTGCTGGTGTTATGCAGGTAATTCTCCACAAAACGATTTCGATGATAACTTAATGCTTCAATGCTCTTATCCGGACTTGATATCACCAAATAGTTCTGATATCCTTCATCCTTAATATTTTAGGACTACCAATTTTCTTGATTGAAAAAATTAGAGTGAATTTACAATAGCAATCCTACCATATCTAGGATCGATATCAATTCCCATCACTTCAAAAGAGCTAAAATAACTACCATCAGGCGCAAAAATTGAGTAAGTTTTTTTTGTACCTGCTGGTAAGGATAAACATTGATTAAATACTTCTTGCCTATGCTCTAGAGGTAAAAAATTATGTTCTCCAATTCTCAATGCTGCTTGATTATAGAAAGAAAATTGACCTTGGAAGTTAAGGATGCCAGCAGGAGTTGCACATTGTTCGCACCACCTCAAGGCCAAAAACCATTTGGCTTCTGCAAGTCTTTGATATTCTCGGTTTGGGTTAGGGTGTTGTAAAACTTTGTATCCCCCTTCACTGGCGAAAATTGTTCCACCTAAAAACCCAAACATTATGCCAATGCTATTACTCATTTTGAACTAGCTCCATCCATAATGTGAGAGATATTGACTTTGATTGTGCTAATTTTTATTAGCGATGTAGCTCCTTGTTTGAATTCGGAAGATTCAAACAGAAACAATTTTTCTTAATTCACCTGATTTATAATAGTTTTCCGTTCTTAGAAACCTACAACTATCTGTAAAAATCTATGATTTTCCCGCTAGTCTTTCTATTTTTGCTTCACCCTGGTAGTGTAGGCACTCACCAGTCCACAAACTGTCACGGAGGATACGTGGCAAATCCGACGGCTCCCGTAGCTCACCGAATCACTTGATTTAAATTAGCATTCAAGTCTCACACGCAAGTAAAACCACAATGTTCACATTTCATAAGACGCTCTGACAAAGATAGACTGTTTGACATTCCCACAGCTAGAGCAAGTTTTAGGGCTAAGGAAGCATCTATCAATACATCTTGCACTTGTACTCTAACTGTCTTCTGAATTCATAAAATCCCATATCAGCACCTACTCCTCAAGCTAACCTTCTAGTGCAGGATGGCAGAAATAACTAAGCAGTTACAAAATCCTAAAAGCCTTACTAAGCAATAATGCATAAATTTTGCATTCCGCGTAGCGGATGGGGGTGGGTTGTGGTTTTTAGCCAAATAAGTAGTTAGTTGATGCAATGTATCTTTTCTAATATTAGCTATTCTACTGTGTAACTGAACTATCTTAAGTTGAGATTTTTTCCAGTTATTACAGAATTTAGTTTGATGTCTGTTTAGGTATTGAAGTCTCGATAATTTAGGTTCTAACTTTATTTTCGATTGAGCGCCTTCAAATTTATTAGTATTTTGAGGTACAGTTTCTGTCTTGAAAC
Source organism: Okeania sp. SIO3I5 (assembly GCF_010672085.1). Taxonomy (GTDB): domain Bacteria; phylum Cyanobacteriota; class Cyanobacteriia; order Cyanobacteriales; family Microcoleaceae; genus Trichodesmium. The sequence continues at coordinate 12,134 of NZ_JAAHHT010000207.1, read as the reverse complement.
TAACAAAGCATATATCTGATACCCTACTAATAGTTACGGATTTAGGAGTAACATGATCCGGTAATATTTCAAATGTCTTTATCGAACCAATTCGTGGTAGTTTTATCTGATTAAAATCTAGGGATATTGAACCATCTAAATAATTAATAATTGGTTTTCTTTTGAAAAAATTCTTAAATGCTCGCTCGCCCCAGATACGAGACAGTCGGAACTGGAGCATTTTGTCAGATGAAACCAACTGTAATATTTAAGAAAAAAACTTTTTACTGTCCAGTTAGTTTTCTTTCATTATTAATTTTTCATTATTCATTATTCATTACTATTATACCTTTTTTCTTGAATTTAGGCGCTCCCCAAACTTTTCTAAAGCAACGCTTCCAGGCTTGTGATAAATATCTCAAAGCATATTGAGGCGCAGACTCAAGATACTTCATAGTACCAATAGTTATGTTTGTTTAACCATTGCTACCAAAAGCTTATGTAAGTCAAATTCTGTAGGAAATTTAATCTTACTATTAGGATTATTAGCATTCTGATTAAGAATGTTTATTCTTAACCAAAAACTACAATTATAAGCATCACGGACTACACCAGCGTGTTTGGCCAACAAGGTTTTTTGCTGGTTATTTGGGTGTAGTTTAGTTGGAAATCCTAGTAGCATAAAAATAGATAATTGGAGATTATTGTAGATAGTACCAGATTATAGATAACAGTTAAAAAACCTAGGTATCTTTCTACTCCCGACTCCTCACTCCCGACTCCCAAACCCGATTGGGATTTTCTGGTCTACTTAACTCAAAAGTGCTATAATTCAGAGACTTTTGACCTAACTCTAATATGGGGATCGCTCATATATGATAAGTTTTATACCTTACAAGTATCTTATCGGTTGTTAGACAGATACTCTATTATTTTCAGCATATATTTATTATTCATTTCATGGCTTGTTTTTTAATTAACCTTTGTGTACTTACTAGAGCTTTGTTTAACTCATAATTACGTCGCTGAGGATTTTTTAGATAAGCAAGTTGTTCTTCTTCTATCATCTCTACATCTTGCTGCACTAAACCATCAAGTAGTTTTTGAGCTGAACCAAATAAACTTTTTTTCACAAATCGTCTAAACCATTCTGGTAGTTTATGTAAACGCCAAAAGGCATGGAGTGATGTAAAGTGAATCAGATAAGCTTGGGTTTCTCTTTCATTAACAGGACATAAAAGACAGTAAATTTTAAAATCTTTCCCCAGGTTAGAAAGCCAATTTGGATATATATAACTAACATTTAATGCCTCGGGATGGAGTTGTCGTAAACTGGGAAATATTAATTGAGATATTGACCAAATTTTGTCAATTTTATAATAGCTTTGAGCCTCATAATAAGCATCTACTCGATAGTCATTTTCAGATAAGTCTATTAATTTTGCTGCTGCCCACGCTTGCCAATTTTGATGTAAATGTCCGTGGTGCATATCCATTAAATTTTCTACTAAATAAGAATAATGGGCGCGACATTTTATTACAGAAATTGTGGCAATATAATTAAGATGTTCCCACTCCGGAATTTCTAAAGGAGAGATTAAATTTGCTAATGATTTATCTCCAGGAAATAGCCAGATAAAACCATGTAGTTCAAGGACTGGAAAAGTCCGAATTTGACAACTAGGTAATTTTTGATTACTTGCTAAATAGGGTACATGAGAACATTTACCACTTGACTCAAAACGCCATCCATGATATGTACATTCTAATTCATCCGCGATCGCACGACCAGAACTAAGTTTGACAAAACGATGAGGGCAAAAATCTTCTAGAGCATGGACTTTTCCATTACAACCCCGGTAAAGAACGATGGGTTGATGCCAAAGGGTAATGCTTAAAGGTTGAGATTTCAGCTCTATACTACGAGCAACAGCATACCAATGATTTTGGTTAATTCCCAAGTTACGGATATCATGGTAGAAAGTAGTTCGAGGAGAAGACATATATCAGTTATCAGTTATTAGTTATTAGTTATCAGTTATCAGTTATCAGTATCTCTATGGAATAGGGAGGTTGGGGAGGTGTGGGAGGTGTGGGAGGTGTGGGAGGTGTGGGAGGTGTGGAAGGTGTGGGAGGTGTGGAAGGTGTGGGAGGTGTGGGAGGTGTGGGAGGTGTGGGAGGTTGGTTCGTGTGGGAAGTTGGTTCGTGTGGAAGGTGTGGGAGGTGTGGGAAGTGTGGAAGGTGTGGGAGGTGTGGGAGAAAAATCCGCTTTTATTCATGCAACTTCCGTATCCCCATCCTCACCATCCTCCCCATCTTCCCCATCCTCCCCATCTTCCCCATCTTCCCCATCCTCCCCATCTTCCCCATCTTCCCCATCCTCCCCATCTTCCCCATCCTCCCCATCCTCCCTATTAGGTGTGGCCTAATACCAATTTGAAAAAAGAATGTTACGAATAGTAATGGGGATAAAAAGATTTTACAGGAAATTTCTCTTTGAGAAAAAAGATGATTTTCGACTAAAAAATGGTCTTGAAGCCATTCATTATGACTCCTGACTCCTGACTCCTGACTCCTAAAAAATTCCCTAGGTATTTGTAGCAGACATTTATCAAAATAGTATAAGACCTTATTTTTTGGTCAAAAGTTAAAAGTCAAAACTCATGCATTAAGAAAAAAAAGAAGGATTTAAGAAAGGAAATTGTTTAATGTCATGTCCAAATAATCAATTATAAAACTCCGTTCCGCTTACGCGACCAAAAAACTTTCTCCCCTAAGTACCTTTTCTTTTCTTCTAGCTTCTGCCTTTTCCCTTCCTTTTTAATCGTTTTACAGGAAAATTTAACAATGATTAATATTCCAGGTTACCAAATTATTGCCAAAATTTATGAGGGTACTAATTCTATAGTTTATAGAGCTAAAAAAGAGCCAGATAATCACCCTGTTGTACTTAAACTTAGTAAAGGAAATTATTCTGCGGAACCTGAGAATAATCGATATAAAAAAGAATATGCAATTCTCAGGTCTTTAAATCTTTCTGGAGTGACCAAAACTTATGGATTGGAAAAATACCAGAATAATCTAGTAATAATTTTAGAAGATTTTGGTGGTGCATCTCTCAAAACATTAATTGCCTCAGAAAAATTTACTATTTTGGGTTTTTTAAGGTTAGCCATAAAAGTAGCTGAAAGTTTAGGTGAAATTCACAGTGCTAATATTATTCATAAAGATATTAATCCATCTAATATAATTTTTAATCAGACAACTGGGGAGTTAAAAATTATAGATTTTAGTATCTCTTCTGTGTTAAGTCGTGACAGTCATCAACTAGAAAATTCTAAACTTTTAGAAGGTACTCTGGCGTATATTTCTCCAGAACAAACTGGCAGGATGAATTCTCCTATAGATTATCGTACAGATTTTTATTCTCTGGGTGTTACTTTTTATGAACTATTAACTCAGCAACTACCTTTTAATAATACTGATGCTATGGAGTTAGTTCATGCTCATATTGCTAAACAACCGAAACCTCCCCATGAAATTAATCCAGAAATTCCACAGATAATATCAAATATTGTTCTGAAATTATTAGCAAAAACTACTGCAGAAAGATATCAAAGCGCTTGGGGTTTAATTGCTGATTTAGATGAATGTTTAAATCAGTTACAAATGACAGAAACAATAGTAGATTTTCCTCTTGGTAGTCAAGATATTTCTGATAAATTTCAAATCCCTCCAAAACTATATGGCAGAAAATCAGAAATTGAAGCATTAATAGCAGCATTTGAGCGTGTGCGTGAGGGGAGAAAAGAAATGATGTTAGTAACTGGTTATTCTGGTATAGGTAAATCAGCTTTGGTACAAGCAATTGCTCAACCAATTATTCGTCAAGGTGGGTATTTTATTTGGGGAAAATTTGACCAATTTCAACGTAGTATTCCTTACTCAGCAATTGTCGGTGCTTTTTCTGAATTAGTCAGAATTATTTTAAGTGAAAGTGAAGCTAAATTACATGAATGGAAAAATAAACTTTTAGGAGCTTTTGGTACTAACGGACAAATTATTATTGATGTAATTCCTGAATTAGAATTAATTGTTGGACCTCAACCCAAAATCCAAGAATTAGGGGCAAATGAAACTCAAAATCGCTTTAATATTATCTTTCAAAACTTTATTGGTTTATTTTGTAAACCAGAGCATCCCCTAGTTATTTTTCTTGATGATTTACAGTGGGCAGATTCGGCTACACTGAAGTTAATTAAATTAATGATGGTAGATGAAGAAACACAACATCTGTTGATAATTGGGTCTTATCGGGATAATGAAGTTAATTCAACTCATCATTTATTGATGACTTTAAATGCGATTCGTTCTCAATCTGGGAATATTAATCATGGTCAGATAAATCAAATAAATTTAACTCCTTTAAAGTTTGAACATATTACTCAATTAATTGCCGAGACGTTACACAATGACAAAAATTCTGTCAAAGAATTAGCAGAGTTAGTAGAAAGAAAAACAGGTGGAAATCCTTTTTTTGTGAATGAATTTATGAAAACTCTCTATCAAGAAAATTTGCTGAAATTTGATTCTGAACGGATTCGGTGGGAGTGGGATATGGAAAAAATTACAGCACTTGATATTACTGATAATGTAGTGGAGTTAATGATTGGAAAATTGGAAAAATTACCGACTTTAACTCAGAAAGTTTTAAGTTTAGTTGCTTGTGTAGGTAATCAATTTGATTTGAATACTTTGGCATTAATTTATGAAAAAGAATCTTATGCAACTTTTCAAGATTTATTACCTGCCATTCAGGAAGGATTAATTCTACCTACTTCAGAAACAGAAGCAAAAAATGTAGAATTGAATTTATATCCATTTTTAATTCTGAATTATAAGTTTTTGCATGACCGAGTACAACAAGCAGCTTATACTTTTATAGATGAGTCTGAAAAACAGGCTGTACATCTAAAAATAGGACGTTTATTTTTGAAAAATACTCCTCCAGAATATCGCGGGGAACGAGTATTTGATTTAGTAGATCATCTGAATATAGGGAGAACTTTAATTAAAGATGAACAAGAAAAAATTGAACTAGCAAAACTGAATTTAGAAGCTGCTAAAAAAGCCAAAGATGCGACAGCTTATGTAGCTGCTAAAGAATATATTACAGCAGGCATATCTCTATTAGATTGGGATTGTTGGAATCAAGATTATGATCTAACTTTTGCATTATATAAAGAAGGAGCAATAGTAAAGTATTTAAACAGTAATTTTTCCGAAAGTGAAGCCTTAATTAACATCATATTAGATTATTCAAAATCAATTTTTGAGAACATAGAAGTTTATAATTTATTGGTTATTCAATATACTTTACGGGGTCAGTATGAACAAGCAATTGCAGCAGGTAAAAAATCTCTAGCATTACTAGAAATAGAGCTACCAGAAACAGATTTACAGACAGCAATTAATCTGGAATTTGCCAAAGTCAAAGAAAATTTAGGGGAACAAGAAATTGCTGAACTAATTAATGAAAAAGATCGGCAGACATCAAAATCTAAAATAGCTTTAGAGCTATTAACAAATTTGATGGGATCTGCTTATTTAACAAATCCAGAATTATGGACAGTAATGGTACTAAAAGGTGTGAATATTTCCCTAGAATATGGTTCTGTTGCCGAATCATGTCTCTGTTATACTAACTATGGAATGATTCTCAATAGTTATTTCGGAGATTATCACTCTGCATATCAGTTTGGTTTGTTGGCATTAAAACTAACTGATAAATGGGAAATTTCGCGATTAAAATGTAAAGCTTGTGCTGGATTTGCTAATACATTAAGTTTTTGGTTTAAGCACATTAAAGAGTCTAATGTAATTAATCATGAAGGATATGGAGCTGCTTTAGAATCAGGGGATTTAGAATATGCAGGTTATCTTCTACATCAGACATCTCTTAATTCATTATTTCAAGGTCAACCTATCCCAGAAATATTAACAGAAATTAATCGGCACTTACAATTTACTCAAAAAACTAAAAATCAACTTTCGACAGATACTTTAATCGGAATTAAAAATATTCTAGAAAACTTGGCATCAAAACCTGAAAATCAGGATAATAACTCTCTAACCAAAGAACAAGTTGATTTCGATATTGACACAGATAAAGAACTAGAATATTTAGATAGTTGTCAACAACATAAAAACTTTTACTCCTTATGTATATATCTTATTTACAAATCATATCTTTTCTATTTGTATGGAAACTTAGATGTCGCACTGGATAGCATTTTGTCAGCTCAAAAATATCTAGAATTTATTACAGGTACTTTACCTACTACAGAATTCAATTTTTACTATTCACTAATTTTAACTGCCCTTTACCCAAATGTTTCTGAAGTTAAGCAAAAAGAATATTGGCAACAACTAGAAAATAATCAACAGCAGATGAAAATTTGGGCAGATAACTGTCAAGAAAACTTTGAACATAAATATTTATTAGTAGCAGCAGAAATGGCAAGTATTTCTGGAGAAAATATAACAGCAATAGACTTATATAATCAAGGGATAGAATCTGCTGGGAAAAATCAATTTATTCAACATGAAGCATTAGGTAATGAATTAGCAGTAAAATGCTGGTTAAATCAAGGTAAACTTAAGTATGCAAAAGTTCATTTATATGACGCTTACTATGGTTATCAAAATTTAGGTGCAAATAGAAAAATCAAAGATTTAGAAAATCAATATCCAGAGTTACAAAATCTATTAAAAGTTAAAAAATACATGATCGATCCTCATACTACAGCAATGTCTAGTGATACAAGTGGTGCTAGTCAATCCTTAGATCTAGCCACCGTTATTAAAGCATCTCAAGCAATTTCTAGTGAGATTGTATTGGATAAGTTACTATCTAAATTGATGAAAATTCTCATCGAAAATGCTGGTGCAGAAAAAGGCGTACTCTTGCTACAAAAAGAAGGCAAACTAATGAATAAAGCTGAAGCTACATTAGATTCTGAAGAAGTAGTAGTTCAAGAGACTCAAATGAATGAATCTGAAGATTTACCACTAACAGTAATTAATTATGTGGAACGAACACGTCAAGATGTTGTTTTAAGTAATGCTTTTGCTGAAGATCGTTTTACAACTGACCCTTATATTGCCAGAATTAAACTTAAATCTGTTTTATGTACCCCTATTATTAATGGAGGCAAACTTATCGGAGTTTTGTACTTAGAAAATAATCTAACTACAGGTGCATTTACTCCAGAACGTTTGGAGATATTAAGACTTTTATCATCTCAAGCAGCAGTTTCCTTAGAAAATGCAATGTTGTACGGTTCAGTCGAACAAAAAGTACAGGAAAGAACCCAAGAATTAAACGAAAAAAATATCCGACTAGAGCAAACATTGCACGAGCTAAAACGCACTCAATCTCAACTAATTCAAAGTGAAAAAATGTCAAGTTTAGGGCAGTTAGTTGCTGGAGTCGCCCACGAAATAAATAACCCTGTCGGTTTTATTTATGGTAATCTTTCCCCTGCCAGTGACTATGTTTCTGACTTACTAAATTTGATTGATTTATATCAAGAACATTATCCCGATCCTGTAGAAGAAATTCAAGATGAAATTGAAGATATAGACTTAGAATTTCTCATACAAGACTTACAGAAGCTTTTGAATTCTATCAAAGTTGGAGCAGAACGTATCCGAGATATTGTAGTTTCTCTGCGCAACTTCTCCCGCTTAGATGAAGCTGATATGAAACATGTAAATATCCATGAAGGTATTGATAGTACCCTACTAATTTTGCATACTCGTATTAAAGAAAAGTCAGATAAACGTGGAATTGAAATAGTCAGAAATTATGGTAATTTGCCACAGGTTATCTGTTACGCTTCCCAAATAAATCAAGTATTTATGAATTTAGTTGCTAATGCAATTGATGCTTTAGAAAATCGGCGGGATAAACAAGAAGAGTTTGACCCTAAACCGACTATTACAATTTCTAGTGAAGTAACAGATTCGGAAACAGTAAAAATCAAAATTGCTGACAATGGTAGTGGTATTAGTTCTGAAGCATTATCTAAAATATTTGACCCATTTTTTACTACTAAACCAGTCGGTGTAGGTACAGGTTTAGGACTATCAATTAGCTATTCAATTGTAGTAGAAAAACATGGGGGCGATTTGAGTTGTGTTTCTGAAGTTGGAAAAGGTACAGAGTTCATAATTGAAATTCCGATTAAACCGTAATAGGGAATAGGGAGTAGAGAGTAGGGAGTAGGAAGTAGAGGAGTAGGGAATTGGGAATTGGGAATTGAGAAAAAATCTTCACTCCCTCAATTTATGAAGTAAGTTCTACTGATTTTTTTATAGGGTTTCTCAAGTTACTCAGGAATTGGGAATTGGGAATTGGGAAAAAATCTTCACTCCCTCAATTTTTTTTATCGCGTTTCTCAAGTTACTAAAGAATTGGGAATTGGGAATTGGGAATTGAGAAAAAATCTTCACTCCCTCAATTTATGAAGTAAGTTCTACTTATTTTTTTATCGCGTTTCTCAAGTTACTAAAGAATTGGGAATTGGGAATTGAGAAAAAATCTTTACTCCCTCAATTGATGAAGTAAGTCTTACTTATTTTTTTATAGTGTTTCTCAAGTTACAGAGGTACAGTTGTTTTTCTACTCCCCTACTCCCTACTCTCTAAAATCAAATTTTCAAAATACCTTCTGGGTTTACTGATAGTAATTTTCGCCTTTGTAAACCCTCTCTAAAAAGAATTTCATTTGCTGCTAATAACCCACTACTAATAGCTCTTTCCATTAAACCACAAGGAAACGGCATCTTTACCCAATCTCCAGCAAACATTAAGTTAGAAATACCACTATTAGTTTCCGGACGTTCCTGATAACTACCTGGAGGATAAGCGGAAAAATTTTTCTGGTTTACTAATTCTCGATGCAGCAAATTAGCTTCTTTTAATTCCGGTACAATTTCATATAATTCTTGTGCAAAAGTTGTGAGTAAAATTTCTTGAGTGGGAAACTGTTTTTCTTTGTAACAATAAGCGTGTAATTCCACAACACTACCGCCTGTTTTTTTATGCCATTCAATGAATTGTTCTTGAATCCGATGATAGAGAGTAATACTATCAGTTAATTCATAACCGGATAGAGAGGTAAAATTGCTATGTTGCCAGTCAAAGTCTCGGTCAAACCAAAAACGACAGACTGCAAATGGGTCAGCTATAGGTAATTTTTGAACCTGAGATTTGACATTTTGATTTACTTCTCCTTCCATCAGATTAAATAAGTGTTGAACTCCCGGAACATCCGTAGCAAAAACATAATAATCTGCTTGAATTTCTGTGGAGATAATTTCTGACTTATTTTCCATTATGCCAACTAACTGTACTTTACTTTCTCGATTTTTAGTAACTTTGTAGCGGGATAAATTTCGTTTTGCCGGACTTGTTAATACTTTTCCTTTTCTATCATAAACTGCACCGTGACAAGGACAGTAAAAATTTCCATCTTCTGCTAATTCCACAGTACAACCTTGATGAGTACAAGTCAGAGAAATCGCTTCATCTGAATTAGCTTTAATCGCAAAGAGGCGATCGCTCGAACCAAAATAATTAACTTCCTTTTTGTTAATCTCTAAATTACGTTCTACCCAAAAAGGAATCAAACTTTTTACCTCTCCTAACTGATAACTAATTGAATTAATCTTATTGTCTTGCCAATTAATTTTACTAACACCAACATCAGTAAAAATTTTACCTCCCTTACTTTCAATTTCTTCAGCAATTGGTTGTACTAAACTTGTACCCATATCTTGCCTCGTACCATTAAAAGCTAAACCTTCTGGATTACCAAAAAAATAGAAGTGAAAAAACTGCATTAACTCGGCAACGCTCAACTTGTCTGGAGCATTAAGACTAGATTTAGCAAAAGGCAAAAAATACAGATCGTACAACCCTTGAGGAAAATCTTTTTCCACCCATTTAGCAACAGATAAATTATCAAATAGCTGATAAGTTTTCTCTACTTCAAAACCACCTATAGCTCGAAAAACCTCCCAATGTTTAGGTTTTGCTAAATTAATTCCCCATCTAAATCTATTAGGAGAAGAAATTCCTAAATCGACTATATTCCAAGGAAAAGCAGAACTACTAGGACGAAATACTTCTGGTTTATATTTTCCTTCTCGAAATACCACAGAATAAAATTCTAAAGACTGAAAATTATCGGTAATATTCAGTTCCGATACTAAATTATTCAGATTGTAATATTGAGGAAAAAAACCATGAAAACCATGTTCCATCATAAAATTTTCTCCCCCTACATCGACAGACCAACTAGCAATTTTTCCTCCTAGTTGTGGTGATTTTTCTAATAAAGTAACCGCAAAACCTCGCTGACTAAGTTCATAAGCACAAGCTAATCCTGCTAATCCACCACCAACTACTACCACACTTTTAGAATTGTTTAAATATCGTGGTAAGTCTAAATTATCTTGGGTAAAAACTGTTGGTTGGGGTTTCGAGAATCGAGTATAACCCAGTAAACCAGTAGTAGCTCCAATAGTTAATAATTTGAGTATTGTTCGTCGCGAAACTGATGGAAATGAGTTGAGATTAGTTAATTGATTCATCAGCAATAATTTGATTACTTTTGGAAATTTTAATTTGGCTGATTAACGCCCTGATATATTGTAATTTACAACATTATTTTTGGGTATAAATAATAAAATGCTTAATGTTTTCTCAAGTTTTTGAGAAATAAGAAGTATGAATAGTGGAAGAGTTTAATCCCCCCAAACCCCCCTTTGAAAGGGGGGCTTAATAATTTAGGTTTTCCTTGGAAAGGGGTGCTTAAAAATTCAGGTTTATGCCATAATTTTATTAAAATGGTATAGCATAATTTTGCTTTGAATAGTTGTAATAAAAAATGAATTGCGTAGGTTGGGTTGAAGAATGAAACCCAAAACTAATAGCTAAAGTTTTGCTAGTAAATGTGTTGGGTAGTTTGAAATTAAAAATATTGATTAGAATTGCGTAGGTTGGGTTGAAGAATGAAACCTAAAACTAATAGCTAGGGTTTTGCTAATAAATGTGTTGGGTAGTTTGAAATTAAAAATATTGATTAGAATTGCGTAGGTTGGGTTGAAGAATGAAACCTAAAACTAATAGCTAAAGTTTTGCTAGTAAATGTGTTGGGTAGTTTGAAATTAAAAATATTGATTAGAATTGCGTAGGTTGGGTTGAAGAATGAAATCCAACACTAATAGCTAGGGTTTTGCTAGTAAATGTGCTGAGTAGTTCTCAATTAAATATATTGATTATTAAATGACTTTAATAGTTAGGAAGTAGACTGCAAATGTGATTTTTATTTACTACTATCAATGTGCTGAAGCAGATATATAAATATAGCTGTAAGTTTATTTAAAGTGGAGGGTAAAATTCAGTGACCAATTTTCTTCTATCTAGTGCAGAAAGACCAAATTTTATTTTGCTCAAACAGATACAGCAATCTTCAATAATTTCTCAAAAAAAACTGTAGGGGTTTGGTCATATAAATCTCATTTTCGTCTGGGGAAAGTCGAGAAAACCCCTACCCAAAAATCTGACAACCTATCCAAGATTGCTATATAGAAATATCGTTGCAAGTTGATTTAAGGTAGAGGGTAAAATTCAGTGATAAATTTTCTTCTATCTAGTTCAGAAAGACAAAAGTTTCTTGTGCTGAAACAGATACAGCAATCTTCAATAATTTGTCAAAAAAAACTGTAGGGGTTTGGTCAGATAAATCTCATTTTCGTCTGGGGAAAGGAGAAAAAATCCCTACCCAAAAATCTGACAACCTATCCAAGATTGCTATATAGAAATATCGTTGCAAGTTGATTTAAGGTAGAGGGTAAAATTCAGTGATAAATTTTCTTCTATCTAGTTCAGAAAGACAAAACTTTATTTTGCTCAAACAGATACAGCAATCTGAAATAATTTGTCAAAAAAAACTGTCGGGGTTTGGTCAGATAAATCTCATTTTCGTCTGGGGAAAGGAGAAAAAATCCCTACCCAAAAATCTGACAACCTATCCAAGATTGCTATATAGAAATATCGTTGCAAGTTGATTTAAGGTAGAGGGT
>NZ_JAAHHT010000206.1:11951-16930 GCF_010672085.1 Okeania sp. SIO3I5 | reverse complement strand
GTCTGGGAAACCCTGACCGCTGCGCATGACAGAGGTGATGTCCTCCCCCTGTGTTGACATTGATAATAACAAAATGCTCGTAGCTTGTGTCTTGGGCATATGAACGTTTAGCTTATGAAGGTATCCGAATCCGGGCCCAGGCTTTCATCCCGACGTTCCCCCTCCCCCCTATGCACGGGGGGTTAGGGGGGATGGAGAGCGCGGGACTTCCCGCCAGGAAAGTTAAAAAGCGATCGCTCCTTGACAGCTAGACAGGGATTTGGCCACGGATACACGGATGATGGAAAATGATGATGATAATCTCAGAATTATCTACCATTTCAAAAAAAGGAGCGTGACGGCAAAATTTCTGGAGTTTCCCCAAAATCAAAAAGAGGAAGCCGTCACACACCCTACGATTTTCTGATTTCTGACTTCAAGATAGCGATCGCTAAATTCGGTTTTAGGTTTTTAGTTATCAGTTTTTTTCCAAACAAAAATGCTGTACAGTTAAGCATCAGTTATCAATTTTTCTCCTCATCTATAAATATATTTATGAATATTTTTTGAGGGTATCTAAATAAATAAACCCCCCAATATTTTATCCAATTTTATGTGAGGAGTTTTCGTAAAGGTTGAGTCATTTCAGTTATCAGTTCTCATTATTTAGAGAAAAAAGTGATTTACCAAAAATCACCTTTTTGAGATTTGTCTGATTTTTTTGAGAATCATATTCGAGGAAATATTAGTAAGCGAGCGCCTCAAAATTCTGGAAATTTTCCGACTACCTAGATAGCTTCATTTGAAAAAATAGAAGTCAAAAATCTGATTACCAGAAATACCCTTTTTTGAGATTTGTCTGATTTTTTTGAGCATCATATTCGAGGAAATATTAGTAAGCAAGCGCCTCAAAATTCTGGAGATTTCCTATTTCTACCTAGATAACTTCAGTTGAAAAAATAGAAGTCAAAAATCTGCTAACCAGAAATACCATTTTTTGAGATTTGTCTGATTTTTTTGAGCATCATATTCCAGTAAATATTTGTGAGCGAGCGCCTCAAAATTCTGGAGATTTCCTATTTCTACCTAGATAACTTCAGTTGAAAAAATAGAAGTCAAAAATCTGCTAACCAGAAATACCATTTTTTGAGATTTGTCTGATTTTTTTGAGCATCATATTCCAGTAAATATTTGTGAGCGAGCGCCTCAAAATTCTGGAGATTTCCTATTTCTACCTAGATAACTTCAAGAGAGAAAAAAGTGGCTGATCAGAAATACTCTCTTTTGAGATTTATCTGATTGTTTTGAGAATCATATTAGATAAAATATTTGTGAGCGAGCGCCTCAAAATTCTGGAGATATCCTACTCCTACCTAGACAACTTCTGTTGAAAAATTAGAGAGAAAAAAGTGGCTTACCCAAAATCGGCTTTTTGGAGATTTGTCTGATTTTTTTGAGCATCATATTCGAGGAAATATTTGTGAGCGATCACCTCTAAATTCTGGAGATATCCTACTCCTACCTAGACAACTTCTGTTGAAAAATTAGAGAGAAAAAAGTGGTTGAACAGAAATAACATTTTTTGAGATTTGTCTGATTTTTTTGAGAATCAGAGTTGAAAAAGTAGAAGTCAAAAATCTGATTACCAAAAATCGCCTTTTTGGAGATTTGTCTGATTTTTTTAAAATCATATTCGAGGAAATATTTGTGAACGCTCGCCTCAAAGTTCTGGAGATTTTCTATTTCTACCTAGAGAACTTCTGTTGAAAAAGTAGAAGTCAAAAATCTGATTACCAAAAATCGCCTTTTTGGAGATTTGTCTGATTTTTTTGAGCATCATATTTGAGTAAATATTTGTGAGCGAGCGCCTGAAAATTCTGGAGATTTTCTATTTCTACCTAGACAGCTTGAGTTGAAAAAATAGAAGTCAAAAAGTTGCTTACCAAAAATAACCTTTTTTGAGATTTGTCTGATTTTTTTGAACATCATATTTGAGTAAATATTCGTGAGCGATCGCCTCCAAATTACGGAGATTTTCTACTTCTAATTTACCAACCTCAGTATCAGTAGATAACAGAATTACTTGATGACTAGCAGCAGGGAAATAACGTTCGACTAAATTTTGACGATGAGAAGAATCTAATCTACCTAAAGGCGTATCAATTGCCACAGGTAAATTTCTACCAGAAACCCGTGCTAAACCCCATAAAAAAGAAATTGCTAAAAGCTGTTTTTCCCCGGCAGATATCCGATGTTTAGGAACAAGTTGAGTTTGATTATCATAGAGAGAAAGAGCAAAATTATGAGTATCAATAGCCACCTTATGAACTAAGTCTGATTTATGTAAAAGATAACGGAAACATTCAGTAACTTCTATCTCTAATTTATTCAGTTTTTTGACAGTTAATTTATCCTTAAATAGCTGTAAAGTCCGCTTAACTTTTGCAGAAGACTCAATTATATGTTGAATATTGTGACGTTCCATAGTTTCGTCAGTAAAACTAAACAATTCTTTCTTAGTTTGATTAATCCCATTCTCCAACTTTTTACAATCATTTTTACTATTTTCACAAGCAACTTCTACTCTTGCTAACTCAGTTTGTGTCTCTTGCAAAGCAGTTGCCAAAATTTCATAAGCTTCGGGGGATGCTGCAGTTGCTAATTGCTTTTCCAGAACATCTATTTCTACTTCCAAATCTTTCAGACGAGTTAAACTTTCCTGAGCATTGTTCAGAGAATTTTCAATCTCATAGCGTAACAAATTTTCTAGTAAAGTTAAAGCTTCCTCGTCAGCAAACAACCAAGGTTCATCACCTTGATTAATATCGTCTTTCAGCGTCAGATTTTCTCGGTTGAGAAACTCTTCAATTTTGCTAACTTTCTGAGTAGGAATAGATAAATTATTCAAATAATCAAGTAGACGTTTATCTCTTTCCTGAAAAGCATCCAAAGCAATTTCTGCTTCGTGGCGTAAAATTTCTAAATCGCCCTGAGAACTTGCTTGTTCCAAAAGTGGAGAAATTAAAGCTAGAGGTAAAGCACCCCCAGCAAGTTCAACCATTTCCTGACGAGCAGTATCCATTTCCAATTCTACATCTTTCAACTCTTGTTCTAACTGACTCCTTTCCCCAGCAATTTTTCCTCCTTCTGAGACAAATTTTCTCATGGCTTTTTTTTGCTTTTCTTGAGCTTTTTTTAATTGCTTTTCCAAATCTGCCAATTTTTCCGTAGCAACTTCCAAATCTGTTTTTTGCTGATGGAGTTTTTGTTCAATTTCCTCTAAATTTGCTACTTCTTTAGTCTTAGTAAGTTGTTTCTTTTTCCGAGTCACCAAAATATCTAAATCTGCTGCCAGACGTTCAGCTAATTCTAATCCTAATAATGATTGAATCGCATCTACTACTAAAGGTGGCGGTGTTTCTAATTCAGCTAATTCTTTTACCTGTTCTCCATCAAAGAGAAATAGATTAGAAATTCCCAAAGGTAAGAGATTTTCTATATATTCATCCCAGGTATTTGCTAAGTAAGAATCAGGCCATTCACCATCAAGAATTCCCAGACTATCTTTGCCTTCTTTAGGATTTTTTTCCCAGGTACGAACGATGCGATATTCTACAACTTGATCGTCTTGAATATGTTCAAAAGCTAACTCAATACGAGTTTTTTCTGTAGGAGGAGTATTGCGGTTTACACATTGAGAAAGAAAGTCGCTATAAGTTAAATTTCCCCTAGTAGAACATTGAGCGCGATGACCGTAAAGTGCGAGACGAATAGCATCTAAAAGAGTAGTTTTTCCTCCTCCATTCATACCTCCAAATAAAATGATAGGACGGGGGTTATTAGTATTAGTAGGGCGAAGGTTTATTGTTTGTTTACCGGAGTATGGTCCGAAGTTTTGTAAGACGAGTTCTAGGAAAATCATTTCAGTTTTTTTAGGGAGTGGCAGTAGGGGGAAAGCTAGTAGGATAATTAACTTTATTTTTTTTATTCTTAGGATTTACCTTTTTTCGGTAGAAGATAAGTCTGACCAATAAAATTTTCTTGTCAAGGAAGGTCAAGGGAGAGAGTATTTTGCCTTTGAATCTGACTCGGAAAAATTGAGGTTTTCCCAAGATGAATTTGCTAGAGAAAGTTTCATCAGTTTCTAGTCATTGTTGAATTTTTACGGTACAGGGTAAGTCTGACAAATAAAATTTTCTTGTCAATCAACACAGAATTTTTAGCTTTGATTCTGACTCGAAAAAATAGAGATTTTCCAGAGATGAATTTGCTAGAAAAAATTTCATTAGTTTCTAGTCATTGTTGAATTTTTACGGTAGGAGGTAAGTCTGACAAATATAATTTTCTTGTCAATCAACACAGAATTTTTAGCTTTGACTCTGACTCGAAAAAATAGAGATTTTCCAGAGATGAATTTGCTAGAAAAAATTTCATCAGTTTCTAGTCATTGTTGAATTTTTACGGTAGGAGGTTAAGTCTGACAAATATAATTTTCTTGTCAAGGGAGAGAGAATTTTTGCCTTTGACTCTGACTCGGAAAAATAGAGGTTTTCCCAAGATGAATTTGCTAGAGAAAGTTTCATCAGTTTCTAGTCGTTGTTGAATTTTTCGGGTAGGAGGTAAGTCTGACAAAGATAATTTTCTTGTCAACCAACACAGAATTTTTAGCTTTGACTCTGACTCGGAAAAATCGAGATTTTCCAGAGATGAATTTCCTAGAGAAAATTTCATCAGTTTCTAGTCATTGTTGAATTTTTACGGTAGGAGGTAAGTCTGACAAATATAATTTTCTTGTCAAGGTAGAGAGAATTTTTGCCTTTGACTCTGACTCGGAAAAATAGAGGTTTTCCCAAGATGAATTTGCTAGAGAAAGTTTCATCAGTTTCTAGTCATTGTTGAATTTTTACGGTAGGAGGTAAGTCTGACAAATATAATTTTCTTGTCAAGGTAGAGAGAATTTTTGCCTTTGAATCTGACTCGGAAAAATTGAGGTTTTCCCA
>NZ_JAAHHT010000206.1:6205-11941 GCF_010672085.1 Okeania sp. SIO3I5 | reverse complement strand
TTTCATCAGTTTCTAGTCATTGTTGAATTTTTACGGTAGGAGGTAAGTCTGACAAATATAATTTTCTTGTCAAGGTAGAGAGAATTTTTGCCTTTGAATCTGACTCGGAAAAATTGAGGTTTTCCCAAGATGAATTTGCTAGAGAAAGTTTCATCAGTTTCTAGTCATTGTTGAATTTTTCGGGTAGGAGGTAAGTCTGACAAAGATAATTTTCTTGTCAACCAACACAGAATTTTTAGCTTTGACTCTGACTCGGAAAAATCGAGATTTTCCAGAGATGAATTTCCTAGAGAAAGTTTCATCAGTTTCTAGTCATTGTTGAATTTTCCAGAGAAAGTTTCATCAGTTTCTAGTCATTGTTGAATTTTTCGGGTAGAGGGTAAGTCTGACAAATAGAATTTTATTGTCAACCAACAGAGAATTTTTGCCTTTGACTCTGTACTCGGAAAAATCGAGGTTTTCCCAAGATGAATTTTCCAGAGAAAGTTTCATCAGTTTCTAGTCATTGTTGAATTTTTCGGGTAGGAGGTAAGTCTGACAAAGATAATTTTCTTGTCAACCAACACAGAATTTTTAGCTTTGACTCTGACTGGGAAAAAGAGATGTTTACTAGACAAGAAAATTATTTATTACTCTTCCTCTATATCGGGCGAACTTTGACGAGAAAACTTTATACTTGCCCAACTTAACTGTTTCATTTTCTCTGAAACTTTGCCTTGCTCGACAGCTTCTTTTAAATCTCTTTTATTATGAGCATTTTGAATAGCTTCTTCCTTAGAACGAGAACTTGTTTCAAAACATTGTTCAAGACTTTCGTAAATCTTATATCGGTGAGACTTAATATAATATTGCCGTTCTGTATCTAACAGTTTTGCCATAAGTTCAAGGTGCATCTCATCCTCATTACATATCTCTTCTAATACTGACCATTCATCACTACCTAAAAGACTTATTCCTGCACCAGGGCGACAATCTAAAAATTTCTCTCCTGTTACTTCTTCATATATACGAGGCAAACTATCATCAAACTCGTGTTTTTCCTCTAACCAAATACGTCTAATTTCACTCAGTTCTTCCAGAGAAATTAGAGTAATATCTCGCATATTTTCTGGAGCAGTTTCACGAATTTTTGTTTGAGCTTCTAACAGTTTTCTTAGTAAAGTATCTCGCCATTGTTTTTTGTACGGACCAGGTATTGGTTCTACAGAAACTTCACCATTTATATTCCTTTCAAATAGTTGAACCGTACCCCAAATTCGCCGAAAATCTCTTTTATCTCTGTCGGAAATATCTAGTTCCCGACGCAAATCTATCAGAGGTTGTAACCATTCTTTTTCTTCATCATTTTGAATCATTGCTGACATAGATTTATCACTATCCACTAAAGTGCAAACCCAACATCCAAAACGAGAACTTCCACAACTAGGAGTAGAGGTATCAACTACTAACGGACATTCATTATCTTCCGTTGCACCTCGGTACATTGCTAGTAAATCTTTATTACTATTTCCCCAAGGATTTTCCCATTGCATTAAATATAGCCAAACTTCATCAGTTCGCCAGTCTTCAATAGGGGAATAAATTAAAGAATTAAGTAAATTAGCATTAGGACTAAGTCTTTCCCGAACTCGTTTTTCTTCTAATTTTTTCATTGTTCTGGCGCGGTTAATACTTTCATCTTTACGAGTACCTAAAACCAGGATAACTTCTCCATTAGTTCGTACAGTATTACGAATAAAAAGATTAGATGGTTCAATTTTTAAACGTCCGGTACACCATCTAAATTTCAGGCGTGGTGCGGGATAACCTTTGCCAATTAAACCTACCCAATATGTGTATTGAATATCTGGTTGTAGAAGGTGAGTTTCTATTGGAATTTTATTTTCTTGAGCAACTCTCTCAATGTTTTTTAGAGATTCTTTAACCCAAGCAGAAACATAAGGATTTTCTACTCGTGTATCAGTTGTAATCACATAGATTTTTTTAGTTCTTTTTTTGACTGGTAAAGCAGCAATCGCATTCCATATAAGTTGCAAAACTGCGGTACTATCTTTTCCTCCAGAATATCCAACAATCAAGGGAATTTCATCAAGGCAATATAATTCTTGAATTTCTGTAGTTAGCTTTTCTATCTCTTTGATTAGTTCAGCAGTTGTCCGCTCTGGAAATAAAGATTTTTGTATAGCTTTCATATTTATAGATATCCTCAAATTTAGTCAAGTTAATTTTCTATGATTATGATATAAATACATTCTGAAGATGCCATTTTAAGGCTTCTCTTCTAGGAAAATATTTTTTTTCACGCTAGCAACCAAAGCTGATTATCATTAAATTCTTTCATGGGTTTAGAATTTGGCGATTCTTCTTGAAAGTTATTGGAAACAATAATTTTATAATCATCAGATATACTAAATAAAACTTTATCAAATGCCCAATGATGATTTTTACAAAGTGATATGCCGTTATCTATGTTGCAATTAGTACATCTATTAATTCTTTTCTATAATTTTGGTCTGGCAATAATTCAAAAAGTTCTGGGTCTAAACTGGCATACTAAACTACCTCTTTCAATTTTTTAAGGGAACTTGGAACTCTCTTTAGAGAATTATTTTTAGACTCAATATGCCCAAATCCTTTGCTCTGTAGATAGAAAAAAGGAAGGTGTAAATTATCTTTGCCTTCATAAGTACCAGCAGATAAAATATCCCAATGTTTATTAAAGGTACTCTTTAGTTACTCAGATACAGTAATCTGATTATTATTGATTAAACCTTGTGTAATTCAATCAATTATAGACAAAAGTAAAATGGGTTTATATTCTGGTTTTAAACCCAGCCTATTACTTGTCTTCAGTTTGGTTAAATGTTTACAGTAGTATGCTAATTTTTTTTCCTTTTCCTTATTTAATTCTTTATTTTTACTCATTTATAACATTAGACAAAACATCTATATTGTCAGAATTTATTTGTCATAAACCAGCAGATTAACTAAATATATCTGCCAGATTAAATCTAAAATAACTACCAAAATTAAATTTACCATAACCATTCTAATTCCTCCTTTTTAAAATTACAAAATTAACTGTTTATTACTGAATGTTTATTATTTTGATGCTCAAAAAGACTTCAATATTCATCCCTCATATTCCATTGGTTAGTATTGACATAATAAATAGTATATGATACAAAATAACCTACAATTAATAATCATACCAACACAAAAATTTTTAAAAACATTTGTTCACAAAAATTTATATACTTATTAATTTTCAAAAAAAATTAAAAATACTTCCCAGAATCAGCCATGAAAAAGACCAATAAACCCACATCAGAAATAGCAAAAGAAATTTTAGAAAACGATAATCGAGAAAGAGAAGCGATCGCTATCCTATTAGACAAACATATAGGTAAAGACGATAGATTATTAGTACAAAAAACCATGATGGGAAATACAGAAGCTTACATCGGTTCCGTCACCCTAGAATGGTTAGATAGTCGGGTACGTTTTGCCTCCCAACTACCATTATTTCGGCAAAAATTTGACATGGAAACCGACAATATAATTCGGGATGGAGAAACAATAGACGAAATTCAACAACGACCTCTAGACTGGTCTCGTCAAGCTCCATTAACTCTATATTTAGCAACCAGAAAATCCCATAAATTTCCCGCAGTATTAGTAGTAATTAGCCCCAGTTGGGTAGATAACCCGAAAGCAGAAGAATGGAATAAAAATGGTGAAGCAAATAAATCTGCCACTGATTTTTTACCATTAGATTCAGAAGGAAAAGTCGGATTATTAGACCTACGTTTAGAAGTAGCAGTATTTGCCTTAGACGGTCAACATAGACTCATGGGAATTCAAGGATTAATGGAATTAATAAAAACTGGTAGATTGCCAAGATATAACAAACAAAAGAAACCAGTAGGTGCAGCAATTACTATTGATGATTTAAGCGAAATTAATCATCTTGAATTACCAGAAATACAAAAATTAGCCTACGAACAAATAGGTATAGAATTTATTCCAGCAGTAGTAAAAGGGGAGACAAGGGCACAAGCACGACGAAGAGTAAGATCAGTTTTTGCTCATGTAAATTTGACGGCAGTCAAATTAAGTAAAGGGCAATTAGCATTATTAAATGAGGATGATGGATTTGCTATTGTGGCGAGAAAAATAGCAATTTATCATTCTATTTTAAAGGATAAAGATGATAGAAATCCAAGGATAAATTGGGATAGTGCAACTGTGGCAGCTAAGTCTACTGTTTTAACAACCCTGCAAGCATTACAAGAAATATCTGAAAGATATTTAAAACCTAATTATCCCTATTGGAAACCTTCAGATAGAGGTTTAATTCCTATGCGACCTGAAGAAGAAGAATTAGAAAAAGGGGTGGAAGAATTTATGGAATTTTGGGATTATTTAGCTAATTTGCCTAGTTATTCGAGATTAGAAAATAGTGCCGAAACTCCAGAATTAAGAAGATTTAGTTTTGAGACAAAACCGGGAGAAGGTCATGTTTTATTCCGCCCTGTCGGACAAATTGCTTTTGCTGAAGCTATGGGAATTTTAATATATAAAAAAGGCTTTTCTTTAAGGGAGGTTTTTCAGAAATTAAATAAGTATGATGTGGATGGTGGTTTGAGTGGAATAGAATTTCCTGACTCAATTTGGTATGGGGTTTTATATGATTTTAATCGGAAGCGAATGTCGGTAGCTGGTAGAGATTTAGCAATGAGATTGTTTATCTATATATTAGGTGGAGTTTCTGACAAAATGGAGCGGGCAGAAATTCGTCGGGAGTTGGCGGAAGCGAGGCGAGTTGGGGAGAATCGAGCTGTAGATTTTCAGGGTAATTTTGTTGAATTAAGAAAGGTAGGATTGCCGGAAATTTTGTCTTGAAGTTGGGATTGATAGAAGCTAACTTTTGTATTTTTACCAATCGGAATGTCATCTAAAAAAATCTGCTTATTGCTTGGATTGTAAAAATCATCAAATCAAAAGTTTCAAAGTAGATTTATCTAAAATTTATTTGACATTTTCTGGCTGAAAAGTCACATCTACTCTTGACTCAATCTGCTATGGGGTTTTATATGATTTTAATCGGAAGTGAATGTCGGTAGCTGGTAGAGATTTAGCAATGAGATTGTTTATCTATATATTATATATTAGGTGGAGTTTCTGACAAAATGGAGCGGGCAGAAATTCGTCGGGAATTGGCGGAAGCAAGGCAAGTTGGGGAGGATCGAGCTGTAGATTTTCAAGATAAGTTTGTTGAATTAAGAAAGGTAGGTTTGCCGGAAATTTTGTCTTGAAGTTGGGATTGATAGAAGCTAACTTTTGTATTTTTACCAATCGGAATGTCATCTAAAAAAATCTGCTTATTGCTTGGATTGTAAAAATCATCAAATCAAAAGTTTCAAAGTAGATTTATCTAAAATTTATTTGACATTTTCTGGCTGAAAAGTCACATCTACTCTTGACTCAATCTGCTATGGGGTTTTATATGATTTTAATCGGAAGTGAATGTCGGTAGCTGGTAGAGATTTAGCAATGAGATTGTTTATCTATATATTATATATTAGGTGGAGTTTCTGACAAAATGGAGCGGGCAGAAATTCGTCGGGAATTGGCGGAAGCAAGGCAAGTTGGGGAGGATCGAGCTGTAGATTTTCAAGATAAGTTTGTTGAATTAAGAAAGGTAGGTTTGCCGGAAATTTTGTCTTGAAGTTG
>NZ_JAAHHT010000206.1:0-6105 GCF_010672085.1 Okeania sp. SIO3I5 | reverse complement strand
AGCGGGCAGAAATTCGTCGGGAATTGGCGGAAGCAAGGCAAGTTGGGGAGGATCGAGCTGTAGATTTTCAAGATAAGTTTGTTGAATTAAGAAAGGTAGGTTTGCCGGAAATTTTGTCTTGAAGTTGAGATTGATAGAAGCTAACTTTTGTATTTTTAGCAATCGGAAAGTCTCCTCACAAAATCTGCTTATTGTTGGGATTGTAAAAATCATCTTTCCAAAAGTTTCAAAGTAGATTTATCTAAAATTTATTTGACATTTTCTGCCTGAAAAGTTATAATTTCAAAAAATCTGCTTATTGTTGGGATTGTAAAAATCATCTTTCCAAAAGTTTTAAAGTGGATTTATCTAAAATTTATTTGACATTTTCTGCCTGAAAAGTTACATCTCTTGATTTTGATTTTAGTAGTTGGAATAAATAATTTATAGCAGTCATAAATCAAATGTAAGAATTTGACTATTCTTGAAAAGTCTAGAAGATACAGCAAATTCCAGGTTAATGTTGCTCAATTGATGGAAAGAATATTTTTTTCCTATTCCCTATTCCCTACTCCCTAAAATCCTAAGTGTATGTTCTTTATTAAGTGGGAAACTACTATTAGATATAGTTTTTTTTGTTTCCCTGTTCTCTAAAAATATACAATTTCTCACAATTAAAATAAGATTGCTTCAGCAGTCAGCTAGGCGTGCTTTTTATACCAATTTTAGTTGCACAGAATTATAAAATTCATTATATTTATCTGTCTTAAATATGCGGATGGGGTCATTGTTCTGGCAACCTGACTAGCTTGCAACTTCATTTAAACTTGGCATTAAGAAGAGGCAATACTTACAGCATAAAGTTTTATTGATACTTTTAATTATCTCTCAATCTCTCAATACTAATTCCCCCGATTTATACAATGATTCAATAACTAATGGCTAATTGCCGAGAGCTGAATGCTTATGAGATTGCTATGGCTGTTGTATCTGTTCAACAATTACTAATTACTGAGTAAATATTTTTCCAAATATTCCCAATTTTGATAACCATATTCTTCTCGCAAAGCATCTTTCAGATTAGCATCTATAACTAATTCTTCATCTTCACTACTTTGGAATAGACATCCATGAGAAAATATCTGTTGTATATCTGTAAGAGTATCTATTAAACTGGCAATAGAATAATGTTCTTCTACCCATTCAATAGGACTAGGTATTTCAGAACTAACATTTATCGGATAATTAGTCATAGCTTCCATAATTTGATCTAAGTAAAGACCCTGAATCTCAATCTATTATTTAATATATATACATCATCTGATGATTGATAGATTAATTTCAGTGAAGCTAGTCAAGCAATGTTGTGACAAATTTTGGTGTTTTTAGTGATTTAGATCAAGAGGATAGTATGGTTACTTGTGACTCTACGGATGTTTATTGACATACTCCCGACGTTGTCCCGTAAGGGCAACGCGGGATTCTGAGCGTCTGGGAAACCCTGACCGCTGCGCATGACAGAGGTGATGTCCTCCCCCTGTTTTGACTTTGACAATAACAAAATGCTCTTAGCTTGTGTCTTGGGCATATGAACGTTTAGCTTATGAAGGTATCCGAATCCGGGCCCAGGCTTTCATCCCGACGCTCCCCTCCCCCCTTTCCAAGGGGGGTTAGGGGGGATGGAGAGCGCGGGACTTCCCGCCAGGAAAGTTAAGATAGGAAGTATTTGAGAGCTATATAAAATGATTCAAAATATATTTTATGGACAGTATTTTTATTCAAATAGTTGCCTATCGGGATTTAGAATTGGTTCCTACTGTTGAAGAGGCGATCGCCCATGCTACTCATCCCGAACGCCTCACTTTTGGCATTTGTTGGCAGTATGGTACGGATGAGGAAAAGGATTATATTGGTCAACTTAAAGGTCTAAAAGATTGTCGGATTATTGTAGTTACTGCTTCTCAAGCTCGTGGTGTAGGTTGGGCGAGGTCTTTGGTGCAGAAGTTATGGCAAAAAGAGGAATATACTCTACAAATTGATGCCCACATGAGATTTTTGCCTGGGTGGGATGTGGAATTAATTAAAATGCTGAAAATGTGCCCCAGTGAAAAACCCCTTCTGAGTACCTATCCCCCTGCTTATCAACCTCCGAGAGAATTGGTTGGGGATACACCGAGTCGGTTAGAGGCAAGTAAATTTGGAGATTCTGGTACTTTGACTTTAAGAGGAATAGGGGATTTAAGTAAATGTAGCATTCCGCAATTAGGAGCTTTTGTTGCGGCTGGATTTATTTTTGCTGAGGGGAAAATTATTGAGGAGGTGCCTTACGATCCGGAGATTTATTTTACTGGGGAAGAGGTATTATTTGCGGCGAAAGCTTGGACGAGGGGATGGGATATTTATCATCCTAATTTGAGTGTTTGTTGGCATTTTTATAATACTGGTAAAAAGCGGGTTGTACATTGGGAAGATCATCAAGATTGGTGGGTGCAAAATAAGATTTCTGAGTCTCGTTTTCGTCAGATTTTGGGAATGGAAAGTGCGACAGAAGATTTTGGAATTTATGGGTTAGGAAATGTCAGAAGTTTGGCAGAGTATGAGGCATTAGCAGGTGTGAATTTTCAGGAGCGTTGGTTTATTCATTTTATTTAGAGTCTTTAGGAGTCAGAATTCAGAATTCAGGAGTTAGGAGTTAGCTAACTACTAAAGTGTGGAAATTTTTCGCTTTATCAAAAATAGAGAAAGGTTGTCTGAATGCCAAGATATTAGGCAAAATCTTCGAGCAAAAAATTTGAGCTTAAACATTCAGCATAAATCGGAGGAGTCTTTTGAAAACCTCAATAATTCAAAGCTATTCTAGATATTTTTTTAGCTGCCTAAAGAAAATAGGCTAAGATTTTTTCTTTGATTTTCTCGAACATTTCTTCTGAGAAGATTTTTGAGCTTTTTCTTTCCTCTTTCTTTTAGACTTTTGCCTCTGCTGAGTCACTTCCGGAGGCGGACCATAATCCCCTCTTGAGAAATAAATTCGCTCTACTTGATGTTGCGGCTCAACCTCAATCCACAGACGAGCACCTCCTGCTTGACTTGTATTAGGCTGGTGTGGCTGATAGACTATCTGGCAAGGTCCGTCAATTTTTAAGGCGTGGCAATAATCTTTTTTATCTCCTACTTTCACAGCAAGTGCTGGATAAGAAGTTTTATTATCTCGGTTATAGTCAATAGTTTTTCGTAGAACATGAACAAATGTATTTCCTGTACGTTCAGCTTTGTTCCAGGTTCCTTCAGGACCGCGACGACCGGGTATAATTTCTGGTACTCCGCGACTGTTAAGAGGAATCATCCATAACCTTTCCTCCTTGTAAGCTCCTACTACTCTGCCTTGTTTAAGTAGTATTCGCAATCTACCTGTCGATATATTAAGTAAAAATGCTGCTTCTGTTGTATATACTTCTGTAGTCATAACTAGATCGTTTTAGTATAGATATATAATTTCCATTTTTTGGAAGATTTTTGAGTCTATTAGAATAAGTCTACATAAAAATGGCTTATTGTTAAAATTTCTCAAAGGGTTATTTTGTAGAGGATATAAAACTTTTGAGTGGAACCTAAAGACCTATATTAACCATAAACTAGGGGGAGAAGAAGAGCAGATTGTTTTTGATATGTATAGCGCGTAGTGCTATACAACTTATTTAGGACTGATATAACTCTCAAGCTAATAAATCATCTATTGCCACGGTAAAACCTTTTAAAACTTTTTGAGTAGTAACAACCTGACCGGAAGTAAACATTAGACCTTGATTTTCAGTAACTATTATTATCAATTTACTTTCAGGATAAACTAACCAAACTTCTTCGCCACCAGATTCTAAATATTCTTGAGCCTTTAAAAAAACATTTTCAGCTAAATCTGTAGGGGAAATAATTTCTGCACTTAAAGGAAAACTTTGAGGCAAAGTAGGATAATTTCCATATTCTGAAACTAACTCAGGAGTCAGATAAGCAACGTCAGGTGATCGCCCTTGTTTATTAGTACGGCAAGGTACATCGGTATAAACTTTTCCACCTTGTTGACTGGCATTTTTATAGTCATCCCAATAACGACCGAGTTTTAATTGAATTTCTCCATGTCTTAATGTCATGCTGTTTTTTTCTATTAATTTGCCGTCTATCCATTCCATTTTTTCAGGAGGATTTTTTGTGAATTCTTCTAAGGAGATATTCTGATTTATAAGAGTAGAATTTATCATAATTTAAGAAGGAATAAGGGGCAAGGAAGAAGGAAGAAGTAAAGTAAGAATATAGCTAAGAAACTTTGTCGATTTTTTGTAGGAAATGAAAAAGTAAGAAGCAAGAATATGAGATTTTATTGATAGTAGAGTTTAACATCAATACTCGAACCAAATTATCGTGCTATTTTTCGTCTTTTTCTAGCTCCTGGTTTCCATATATTGTACCTGTACCTTCAATTATTCCTAAACTCTCTATTTTTGAACCTTGTATATTTATATCGTACTTAGCTCCTAGATTTTTACTTATTTGAAAAGGCAGTATTAGAAGCTCTGCAATTTTTTTAGAAAAAGTACCTATATCTCGAATGATAATTACAAATGTAACTAATTTTGCTAAAAAAGCCAGAATCTCACCGGAAAAAGGAATCAATTCCAAGATTTGTGGAAGAGTAAAAAACAAAATTAAGAAGGTAACAAAATTCATAATTCTAGAAATTTCATCTCTCTCTCGTTTATCTGTTTTTTGAGTAAGGTCAACTTTACTATTATCTTGATTCGAAACAAATAATTTTGGTTCTTCATTTTGCTGAGTAAGTCTTCCCGACAAAAATCTAAATCCTGTTTGACATTTTGGTAAAATTTCTCTGATTAAATACCTTTTTTTTACTTCACCTTGCTTAATATCCTGTATCTTAATTTCCTCTATACCCATTGAATTATCATTCAAAGGTGGCTCGAAAAATTGTTCTAAAATTCCAACATTTGTATCAAGAAACTCAAAAGTAATTTCTTGATTTTTAACGACCTTTCTACCAGTATTTTCAAGATCGCAAGAGATGAGATACAAATCTGCAAGCTCATAATTTTCACCATAAAGGATACTAATATTTTTCTGACCTATATCTTTTTTAAATTCTAAAATACTCAATATATTTTTTGTATAAGAAAGCTCCATTGTCTGGTCTTGACGTTGCTTGTTTGATGAGAAATAATTAAATAGAGCTACAAAAAAACCAGAAATAATAGCAATAGCAACCTTTTGCCAAAAATCACTATTTTCTAATAGTGTTTGAATTGCTGTCAAATATTCGTTTAAGTTATTCATTGAATAATCTCCTTATTTTTTTTAATAACAATGATTAATTTTAGTTTCTGAATTTGTAATATTAAGCTCTCTCATTTTAATTAATATCATATTAAAGTTCGTAGTAGGGCTTGAGCAATATTTATTTTATTCCTATGGCAATACTACAAACAAAAACTTTTTTATCACTTATTATCCGAACATCTTACCCGCTAATAGTATACCTGACTAAGATGAAATTTGCTATAACTGATAACTGATTATTCACTGTCTAGTTCGGAAATATTGATAAAAATGAATAGTTATAGTTAAAGTTCGTAGTCGGGGAAAGGCGGTAAGATAAATATTGCTCAAGCCTTACTACAAACCAATTTCTAGTTCCGAAATATTGATAAGAATGAATGGTTATAGTTAGAGTTGGTAGTCGGGGAAAGGCGGTAAGATAAATATTGCTCAAGCCCTACTACAAAAAAAATTTCTAGTTCCGAAATATTGATAAGAATGAATGGTTATAGTTAGAGTTGGTAGTCGGGGAAAGGCGGTAAGATAAATATTGCTCAAGCCCTACTACAAAAAAATTTCTAGTTCCAAAATATTGATAAGAATGAATGGTTATAGTTAGAGTTGGTAGTCGGGGAAAGGCGGTAAGATAAATATTGCTCAAGCCCTACTACAAAAAAAATTTCTAGTTCCGAAATATTGATAAGAATGAATGGTTATAGTTAGAGTTGGTAGTCGGGGAAAGGCGGTAAGATAAATATTGCTCAAGCCCTACTACAAAAAAAATTTCTAGTTCCGAAATATTGA
>NZ_JAAHHT010000205.1 GCF_010672085.1 Okeania sp. SIO3I5 | reverse complement strand
TCTCAAACTCTCTGAAATTCCTGATTATTTGCTCAAAATTTTCTCGGTAAAAATTAGGATGACCATACTAAGCTAGAGATTTTTGTCGATTCCTCTTATGCTGAAAATTTCTACAAGCAGAATAATTTTGTCTTAGAAAAGCAACTTTCTCAAACTCTCTGAAATTCCTGATTATTTGCTCAAAATTTTCTCGGTAAAAATTAGGATGACCATACTAAGCTAGAGATTTTTGTCGATTCCTCTTATGCTGAAAATTTCTACAAGCAGAATAATTGTCTCGTGGAAAAAAAACTTTCTCAATATCTGGGAAATTCCTGATTATTTGCTCAAAATTTTCAAGGGGAAAGTTGGAATTACCATATTGAACTAGAGATTTTTGTCGATTCCTCTTGTGCTGAAAATTTCTACAAGCAGAATAATTGTCTCGTGGAAAAAAAACTTTCTCAATATCTGGGAAATTCCTGATTATTTGCTCAAAATTTTCAAGGGGAAAGTTGGAATTACCATATTGAACTAGAGATTTTTGTCGATTCCTCTTGTGCTGAAAATTTCTACAAGCAGAATAATTGTCTCGTGGAAAAGCAACTTTCTCAATATCTTTGAAATTCCTGATTTTCAGAAGAGTTTTGATAATGAGTATCAATCTTTTCTTTCTGATTGACACTTAACAATCGCTCACAAATACTGAGCAAATGTGACTTACTACAAATAGGCGATCGCGGCAATGGTATTTCAGTATCAGGCCACTTAGGAAGATCGAAACATGGACAGCACTCAGGAGGCATTCCTTTCACAGTAGAAGGAATAGGCATTAAACAACGGGCACAAGGACTAATGTCCCACTCTGAAGAGAATAATTCTTGAATTGTTTCATTTGTTCCTTCTAAATAACAATCTCCCGATTCAGATGATAAAATTTGCTGCCAACATTCTTCAAATTCTTGACTGTAGCGATCGCCTGAAAGTACAATTTGAGGTCTTATAGCTTTTTGGCCATTCTTAATTAATACTTTCTTGCCTAACTGAAACCAATAGGCAATGTATTTTTTGATTTGACTATGAGATGCCATAACTTTTAAGATCCGATTATTTTCTACTTTAAATACAGAGATATTTACAACAAGTCATACCAATTATCAAAAAGGAGATTGTAAATTACTTCATACAATATGTATAAAATAATTACCTGAAATTATTGTTGGTTAGAGTTTGCCGTCAAATCAATCCTCCTTTTTAACTTTTGACTTCCATCAAATGGTATGAATATAGCTTAAGAAAGAATTTGCTCTTGACAATTACTGATGATGAATCTAGAACGCGGAAATGTTTTTCCAACTGTTCCCCGTTCCTTGCTATAGCTTAATATCTGATTTAATTTTAACTTTTCTGATTAAAATTCGCGTTCAAACCAAAGCATTTATTCCTTGAGAATAAATTAAGAATTAAAATTTTAAAGGTACACCTAAAGCACTCAGATGCAAAACATGACCTCCAGTAACCAGATAAACAGACTCAGAAATGACTCCCACTCTACGAATAAGATGACCAAGGCGATCGCGAAATAAACGTCCAATAGGAAAAGAAGGAACAACTCCCCAACCGGTTTCCTCCCCCACTAAAATTACATCACCTTTAGCTTTTAATAGATTTTCAATTACTACTTCTAAAGTTTCATTCCAAACTTGTTCATCTTGTTCCAAAATATTAGCTAACCAAGTACCTAAAGAATCTACCAAAATACAGGAATCTTCATTAGAATAAGCAGCCAAAGTTTCTGATAATTTTACAGGTATTTCTAAAGTTATCCAGTTAGAGGGGCGGCGGTTTTTATGTTTTTCAATTCGAGTTTGCCACTCTAAATCATTAGCATCAATTTGAGAGGTAGCTATGTATATTACTTTTTTTTCAGAATTAATAGCTAAACTTTCTGCCCACTCACTTTTACCAGAACGAGCAGGACCAGTGACTAAAATTAATTTATTAGAAGTGGCTTGAGGAGAATTCATGGCAATAGAACTAGAAATTCAATAAACTGAAAAATGAAGGATAGTAAATTATGCAACAGCAAATTCAGGCCAACATCCCAAAAAACTTCTAGAGTAAAATAACAATAAACTAACTATGGCCCTAATTTCTGCCATTATCTGTACTCATAATCGGGACACTTACTTAGGAGCTGCAATAGATAGCCTGTTAGCACAGGATTTTCCTGATAGCTTTGAAGTAGTAGTAGTAGATAATGCTTCAAAAGATCGTACCCGTGAAGTAGTAGAAGCAAGACTTCCCAACCCCATACTTAAATATGTCTATGAACCAGTCACAGGATTATCTCTGGCCAGAAATACAGGGGCAAAAACAGCCAGTGCTGAAATTTTAGCTTATCTTGATGATGATGCGGTTGCCAGTTCCCAGTGGTTAAAGGTATTACAGGAAGCTTACCAAAGTAACGAAAAACTAGCTATTGCTGGAGGGAAAGTTACGTTAATTTGGCCAGAAGGAATTAACCCTCCCAAATGGCTGTCACAAGAATTATCAGGAAACTTAGGTTACTATGACCTTGGTAATTCTGTTGTATATATTGACCAACCAGGTTTGACTCCTAGAGGTTTAAACTATTCAATTCGTCGCACATTTCTGGAACAAATTGGTGGTTTTGACACTAACTTGGGTCGAGTTGGTAAAAAACTTTTATCAAACGAAGAATTGCATACCACAGAATTAGCAATAAAACAAGGTTGGGAAGTAGCTTATCTACCAGAAGCATTAGTTGCTCATAATGTAGCACCAGAAAGGGTAAAACCTTCCTGGTTTATTGAACGAGGTTGGTGGCAAGGTATTAGTGAATGTTACCGAGAACAACTAGCTGGTAAAGCAGGTTTAGGCCAACTATCACGGGGGAGTGAGAGAATTATTAGAGGTATGTATAAGTCACTAAAAAATATTACAGACCCAGCAAAATGTTTTGATAATTTTGTCTATGCTTATGGTCAAATAGGCTATTTAGGAGCAGCTATTCAGGGCATGATATCTACATCAATAAATCCAAGACATTGATGTATCTGTTAAGTTATGGGTTATAGGTTATGGTCGATCAAAGTTTTCTGCACCATCTCAAACTCGGGATAACAACCGAGAGGATAGGGGTTCATTAATGGATAATGGATAATTGATAATTGATAATTAATAATTGATAATTACGTCTCCCTAAAAGGGAGAGGATTCACTTAAAGGAAAAGATTTATTTCTCTTTTTACCCAATTACCATCCATTGCCAATATTTCTTTGAAAACAAAAACAAACTCAGCTTTAATCAACTGTATCATCTACTATCTAAGACTGATGATTATCAAGCTTTACCAACTAAAGTTAGCCAGCAAATAATCAGAAGATTAGACTCAGCTTGGAATAGTTATTTTGCCGCTTTAAAAGAATGGTAAAAACAGCCAAATAAATTTTTAGGAAGACCAAAAATTCCCAAATAAATATAAACATAAAACAAAATGCCGAAATATTCTGCCATATCGTGAGGAATCAATTTACGGGCAAAGCCTGAAAAAAATAAATTTGTCATCTGTCTATGAATGAAATAAAAATTCCTACTTCACAGAGGTCAATAATAGAAGCAAGAATCATCCCCAAAAGTAGCTGTTATCGAAGAGAAGCAGTACATGAAAAAGGGGAGAAAACTACAAAAAATCAACAAATATTAGGAGTTGATTTAGGAGTAAATAATAATTTAATAGCTGTAACAAAAAATCAAACAGGAACTTCACATAAGCATGATTAAAGGCAGAGGATTAAAGGCTATGAACACCTTTGATAATAAACAGCATTCTTGTTTACAATCTGAATTAAAAACTAACTACAATAAAAGTAATTATGATCGGTTAAAAAAAATAACTCACAAACGAAATTGCCGAGTAGAAAATTATCCCCATATAGCCAGTAAAAAAGTAATAAATTGGTGCGTTAACCAGGAAACAGGAATCTTAATTTTAATTATAGGGCAGAATCAGAATTGGAAACAAGAGATAAAATTAGGGTTAGGGAAAAAGAAAAATCAACAATTTGTGAATATCCCTGATTATTGGTTAATAGAGATGTTAAGATATCAAGCCAAATTGAAAGGAATAAAAGTATTAATTACAGAAGAATCTTATAGATATCAATCAAGATTTTTTAGATGGGGATAATTTACCAAATATAAAACAAAGGAAAATAAATTATTAAATGCTGATGTAAATGGGTCGTTTAACATTATTAAAAAAGTAATTATTGATGTCTTTCACCAAGGAATAAAGAATTTGCCGTTTAACCCTGTGGTGATCAATCCACTTGCGTTAAACTAAAGCTTCTAGGTTTTTGAGTAAGTTTGAGTAAGTTTAGTTGAGCGGTGTGTAGTGAGAAAGAAAAAACAACCCCTAATCCAATACCCAAAACTTTTGGAGCGTAGCGACAATAAATTAAGGTACAGCAGTTGAAGCAAAGATTAGGACATTCATAAATTCTCTTTCCTCAGTCAGGGATTACTTATGACATCTGACCTTTGATTTATGACTTGCGCGTAGCGCTATAATTCCCATTTATAAATTATTTAATTATGACATTATCTAAGATACCAGTATCAGTTCTAATTCCTGCTAAGAATGAAGAGCAAAATTTACCTGCTTGTCTAGACAGTGTAGCTAGAGCAGATGAAATATTTGTTGTAGATTCTCAAAGTAGCGATCGCTCCACCGAAATAGTTGAAAGTTATGGAGCAAATTTAGTACAGTTCTATTTCAATGGTACTTGGCCGAAAAAGAAGAACTGGTCTTTAGACAATTTGCCTTTTAGGAATGAGTGGGTATTAATTGTTGATTGTGACGAACGTATTATCCCAGAACTTTGGGATGAAATTGCTACAGCTATTCAAGATCCAAATTACAGTGGTTATTATCTTAACCGTAGAGTATTTTTTCTAGGAACATGGATTCGTCATGGAGGGAAATATCCGGATTGGAACCTCAGATTATTTAAACATAAAGAAGGTCGCTACGAAAACTTGAAAACTGAGAGTGTGCCGAATACTGGGGATAATGAGGTACACGAACACGTTGTTTTAACTGGCAATGTGGGATATTTGAAAAATGATATGCTTCACGAAGATTTTCGTGATTTATTTCATTGGCTCGAAAGACATAACCGTTATTCTAATTGGGAAGCACGGGTATATTACAATCTATTGACTGGTCAGGGTGATATTGGAACTATTGGTGCTAGTTTATTTGGAGATGCAGTACAGCGCAAGCGTTTTCTCAAGAAAATATGGGTGAGGTTGCCATTTAAACCTTTCTTGAGATTTATTTTGTTTTACTTTATTCAACTAGGATTTCTAGATGGTAAAGCAGGATATATTTATGGTAGGTTATTGAGTCAATATGAGTATCAAATTGGTGTTAAGCTTTATGAGCTTAAAGATTGTGGTGGTGGGTTGAATCTTACTCAAAAGAAACCAGAAATTACTAATCCTCAACCAGTTGCTCAGGTAGATTCAGCTAGTAGTAGTTAAAAGAATTCTGTAGGGGTTTGGTATCTAAACCCCCTTATTTTATGGCAGTATTCAAGGTCTTGCATTATTTTTGGCAATTGGTATTATTCTTTTATTTTTCCTTGCCTAATTTTCTCTTGCCTGAAAAATCAGAAAATCAAGTTATTTTCGGCTAGAAAATCAGACTAGAATATTGATGAAAATATAGTTAGTATTCTGTAGGGATTGGGAGAGTCAACTCCTACTTTTGCTGTGGCATTGTTTTGGCGAATTGGTATGACTTCTTCATTTTTCCTTACCTAATACCAAATTCAAAAAAGGTCGCTACATTATTAGTTTCAACACTCTTACCAGCAGACTCAAGCAGTGTAAAAGTATTTTTTGAAAATGGTATAATTTTCTCTAGCTGACAAAATCAGAAAATCAAGTGATCTTTGACTAGAGAATAAGATCAGAATATTGATGAAAATATAGATAGTATTCTCTAGGGGTTTGGTTTCCCAACCCCTACTTTTGCTATGGAAGTCTCCTATGTTTAATATTTTGTTGATAAATGGTCTTTTATAATTTTTATTCTATTATAATATCCTGGAAATATTGGCAAAAAATACAGATTGATGGAATTTAACTACTATTTACAAGAATTAGAAAAGAATCTGGAAAAGGGTAGTGAACGTACTCATTATCCTGCGTTGAAAAATCTGATTGACGGTAAAATTTTGGGAATTAATGCCAATATTGAAGAAACTGGAAATCAAGCTGGTATCCCAGATTTTACAGTTAGGAAAAATAATAATTTACTTGGTTATATTGAAGCTAAAAAAATTGGTGAAAATTTAGAGAAAGTTGCATCAACTGACCAGCTAAAACGATATTTAGAATCTGCCGTAGGTGAAAATTTTATTTTAACTAATTACTTAGAGTTTCGTTGGTATAAAGAGGGTAAGTTAAAACTTGAGACAAGTCTAGGTAAAGTAAAAAATCAAAAGATTATTCCTAGTGATGATTTAGAAAAAACTACTCAGTTAATCGAATCATTTTTAAGTTATCAAAAGAAAGTTATTAATAACTATAATGATTTGGCACAACAAATGGCTGCTCAAACTAAAGTCATTCGTTATAGTCTGGAAGAGGCGTTAAAAATTGAAAATGAAACGGGAGAGTTAACTGCACTTAAGCAAGTTTTCCAAGAATTGTTATTGCCAGATTTAGATAATAATAGTTTTGCGGATATGTATGCTAAAACTATCACTTATGGATTATTTACTGCTAGAGTTGGTCATGCTCAAAATCCTGGTAATTATCATTTTAATCGTCAAACTGCAAGTATTTATATTAGCGATAAAATTCCTTTTTTACAGGGTTTGTTTAGTACAGTTATTGCCACAGATATTGTCAGTAAAATTAACTGGGCGATTGAAATTTTGATAGAAGTTTTGGCTAAAGTTGATATCGGAAATATTCTGGAAAATTTTGGTCGGGAAACTAGAAAGGAAGACCCGGTTGTTCATTTTTATGAAACTTTTTTAGCTGCTTATGAAACATCTTTGAGAAAAAGTCGCGGAGTTTATTATACTCCTGAACCTGTGGTGTCTTTTATTGTCAAATCAGTTAATCATATTTTAGATAAATATTTTGATTTAGATGATGCTTTAGGTAGTAGAAAAGTCACAATTTTAGACCCTGCTACAGGTACTGGTACTTTTTTATATCGGGTAATTAAACAAATTTATTTTAACTTTGAAAAATATGGTGCAAATCGTTGGCATGAGTTGTTAAGAGATAAACGAGTTTTGCAGCGGTTATATGGTTTTGAATTATTAATGACTCCTTACGCGATCGCTCATTTAAAGTTGGGGTTATTATTGAAGACTTTGGGTTATGGTTTTGAAGAGAGGGAAAGATTCAATATTTTTTTGACTAATGCTTTGGATGAGGGAATAAAAAAGTCTAGTTTGTTATTGGCAGAATATATTTCTGAAGAAGCTAATCAAGCGGCAAAGGTGAAGGAGGAAAAACCGATTTTTGTGGTGTTAGGAAATCCTCCTTATTCTGTTAGTTCGCAGAATGTTAGTAAGCGGAAAAGACGACTGGAGCAGGATACTAAATATTTGGCAGATGTTAAATATAATGGTTCGACTTGGGAGAAGGTTTATAAAATAGGTAAAGCTGGAAAAGAGATAACAGAATTAACTTATATTGGCGAACTTTTGGAAAGATATAAAGGTAGGGTTAGGTTGGAGGGAGAAAAGAATATTCAACCTCTTGATGATGACTATATTAAGTTTATTCGTTTTGCTCACGATCAAATAGAAAAAATTGGGCATGGGGTAATAGGTTTGATTACTAATCATTCTTATATTAATGGTTTAATTCATCGGGGGATGAGAGAGGAGTTAATGAAATATTTTGATAGTCTCTATATTATGGATTTACATGGTAATTCTTTGTTGAAAGAAACGACACCGGATGGAGAGATTGATGAAAATGTTTTTGATATTCAACAAGGTGTGGCGATTTTAATTGCGATTAGGGAAAAAAGTGAACCTGATGCTTTTTCGGTGGTTTATAAAAAGAGAGATGGGGTGAAGTTACCTGCTGATGTTTTTTATTTTGATTTATGGGGAAAAAGGGAGGATAAATATAAGTTTTTAGAGAGTGTAAATTTTCAGGATGTTGATTGGATAAAGTTAAAACCTTCTGAGCCTAATTTCTTTTTTTCACCTAAAAATTTTGATTTGAGTGAAGAATATAATCAAGGGTGGAGTGTTATAGATATTTTCCCCGTTAATTCTACAGGATTTACAACTCATAGAGATAATTTTGTCATAGATTTTGATAGAGATGTGCTTCTCAAACGAATCCAGGATTTTCGAGATTTAAGCATAACTGATGAACAACTATCTAATAGATATAATCTTAAAGATACTCGTGACTGGAAAATTCCTCTAAAAAGAAAGTCATTAGCTAATAACCTAAATTGGCAAAGTTACTTAACTACTTGTTTATATCGTCCTTTTGATTCAAGATTCTATTATCATCATCAAGATGTTGTTGAATATCCGAGGAATGAAGTGATGGTACATTTACAATCAGACAATCTAGCGTTAATTTTATGTCGTCAACAAAAAGAGGTAGGATTTAGACATTGTCTAGTGACTGAAAATATAGGAGATGGAAATTGTATTTCAATTCATTCAAGAGAAAGAAGTTATTATTTTCCTCTCTACATTTACCCCGATACAGAAAGCGGACAAACAAATTTATTTGTGGAAAAAACAGCCAACTTATCCTCAAAATTTTTAACTGCCATCCAATAAAAATTAGGATATATCCCCACACCAGAAAATATCTTTTATTACGCTTATGCTGTATTTCATTCCCCTACTTATCGACAAAGATACGCTGAATTTTTGCAGATAGATTTTCCGCGCCTTCCCCTCATAAGTAATAATCAATTATTCCAACAATTAATAACTAAAGGCGAGGCATTAGTTAATCTTCATTTACTCAAAAATTTACCAGTTTTCCATCCAGAAGAAAAAAACAATATTGATTGTCAAGGGGATGGTAAAAATATCGTCAAAGAAATTAGATATGACTCGACAAACGAAAAAATCTGGATTAACAAAAATTGTTATTTCACAGGAGTCAGTCAAAAAGTATGGGAATTTAAAATCGGTAGCTATCAAGTTTTAGATAAATGGTTTAAAGACAGAAAAAAGGCTAATCGGGAATTATCCGATGAAGAGATTAATCGCTACCAAAAAATTATTGTTGCTCTGAGAGAAACTAGAAAAATTATGACAGAAATAGATGAAATTATTCCGAGCTTTCCCCTGGAATAGTCAGACAGAAAAACCGAGTCGGAAAAATTTATCTATCTATATATAGTTGTCATTTCGTCTACCTAGAGATGAGGTGGGAAAATTTGCCAAAATTCTCTGTAATTTCCCAAAATTATGATTTGTCTATTCCAGAACTGATGAGTCGGCAAAATTTCTTGTTGCTCTGAGATCAATCAGAAAAACAATGACAGAAATAGATGAATTATTCTCAGCTTTTACGTCGGATAGTCAGACAGAAAAACAATGACAGAAATAGATGAATTATTCTCAGCTTTTACGTCGGATAGTCAGACAGAAAAACCGAGTCGGAAAAATTTATCTATCTATATATAGTTGTCATTTCGTCTACCTAGAGATGAGGTGGGAAAATTTGCCAAAATTCTCTCAATTTTCCCAAGCAACTATTTACCTATCTCACTACCGATGAGTCGGCAAAAATTATTGTGTCTCTGAGAGAAACCAAAAAACTAATGACACAAATAGAGCAAATTCTGCCGAGCTTTCCCCTGGAATAGTTGTCATCCCATCTACCTAGAGATGCGGTAGGAAAATTTGCCAAAATTCTCTGTGATTTCCCAAAATTATGATTTGTCTATTCCAGAACTGATGAGTCGGCAAAATTTCTTGTTGCTCTGAGATCAATCAGAAAAACAATGACAGAAATAGATGAATTATTCTCAGCTTTTAGGTCGGATAGTCAGACAGAAAAACCGAGTCGGAAAAATTCATCTATCTATATATAGTTGTCATTTTGTCTACCTAGAGATGAGGTGGGAAAATTTGCCAAAATTCTCTCAATTTTCCCAAGTAACTATTTACCTATCTCACTACCGATGAGTCGGCAAAAATTATTGTGTCTCTGAGAGAAGGCAAAAAACTAATGACAGAAATAGATAAAATTATGCCGAGCTTTCCCCTCGAATAGTCAGACAGAAAAACCGAGTCGGAAAAATTCATTTATCCAGATATAGTTGTCCTTACCTCTTCCTAGAGATGGGGTAGGGAAATTTGCCAAAATTCTCTCAATTTTCCCAAGCAACTATTTACCTATCTCACTACCGATGAGTCGGCAAAAATTATTGTGTCTCTGAGAGAAATAGATGAAATTATTCTGGAGTTTTGCTATTTTTATAAATCAATTCATTAATCTATTCCACACTCAAAATAAATTGAATAAACTTTTTAAAATTAACTATTCTATACTAATATACTTATAAAAGTATAATCGGATATTCCTATCAATTTTATGGTAGTAGTATAAAAGTCACTATTTAGCTAATTTAAACATCTCAATCAGGACTTACGCATTTTTCAGTTCTAAACACTACATATCTAAAACGTTATAGTTTTTCAGCAATATATACACTATATATAGTGTCTCTGCGTAAGTCCTATCAATGATATAAAATTGTCTAATTACAATCAAACCTAAAAAAATTAACTCCCAATGACAAATAACCAACAAACAGAATCTTGGGTCGATCTTCGCAAATACGACCAATCTTGGTATAACCGAGGTAGACCAGGTTGGTTTGTATTATTATGGTGGTTTGTACAAGCAATTACTTTTCCCTTAACTCCCCAACCTTTATATAGTGTGAGAAGACTAATATTAAATCTCTTTGGAGCAAAAATTGGTCAAGGAGTTTTAATTCGCCCAACTGCGAGATTTACCTATCCTTGGAAAATAGTGATCGCCGATTATAGTTGGATAGGAGACGATGTAGTTTTATACAGTCTTGACCATATCAAAATAGGTAAGCATTGTGTCATATCTCAAAAAAGTTACCTTTGCACTGGTAGCCATAATATAGAAGACCCTACATTTGGTTTACAAACAGCAAGTATTACTATTTGTGATGGTGCTTGGGTAGCAGCAGATTGTTTTGTTGGTCCTGGTGTTAATATTGGTGCTAATGCAGTTATTGGTGCTAGGAGTAGTGTTTTTAAAGATATGCCTCCAGGTCAAGTTTGTTTAGGAACACCCTGTCAACCTCGTTATCCTAGACAAATTAAAAATTAATCAAAAGGAATAATATTATGTCCAGTGGAATACTTATAAAGAACAACGGATGAGTCATTTCAGTTATCAGTTATCAGTTATCAGTACCTCCGGCAATAGGGAGACTTGAAAATACGGAAGATTCTTTTTTTGATCCTCTTGAAAGAGGAGGCGATTAAGCAAAATTTTTCGGTCAGGAGGGAACTAAGAAGAAAGTTTTTTATCACTTTAGTCAATCCTATAATTTTAAGGAGATTTAATTATTAATTATTCATTGTTAATTATTAATTGTTGAATCTATTCATTCATATTCTTATAAGTTGCTACTGCAGAAGGTGAACTACGGTTCAAGTAACGGAATATCCAATACTTAAAAACGGCATCCAAAATAACTGGAAAAGTTGCAATAAATAAGAAGTTAAAATCTCTGCTTTCTGGTAATCCAAAATGTCTAGTAATATTTTCCAAAATTACTTCCCAACCGTGAGGAGAGTGGAATCCCACAAACATATCTGTTAACAAAATAATTATAAATGCCTTAGCACTATCACTAAGACCATATATAACATCATCCATGAAAGATTTTAAAATCTCAACATCTCTTTTATTC
The DNA here is from genome assembly GCF_010672085.1 of Okeania sp. SIO3I5. Taxonomy (GTDB): domain Bacteria; phylum Cyanobacteriota; class Cyanobacteriia; order Cyanobacteriales; family Microcoleaceae; genus Trichodesmium. The sequence goes on along the minus strand of NZ_JAAHHT010000205.1, from coordinate 4,975 downwards.
GTAGAAATAATCACAACAAAAGTCATCAAAGATATTAGGTCACAAAAAATATTTTTAATCGCATTATTGCCTTTAACTTCATATCCCCAAGCTATTTCTTGAGCCTTTTCTTCGACTTTATGTTCAATCAATTCTTCCCTTTCAGATTTAGGTATTTCAAAAAATTCTTTGCCAGATTCAGATAATTCTGGAAATAATTCCGGAGCCTTACCTAAATACATTTGAAAATGAAGTTTCTCCTCATATTGATGTAACTCCATCAAAGCTTCCTCTTCCATATTAGGATTAAGAAAAATTTCTGCTTGTTTATGAGGTAGTGGAATAAAATTATCAACTAAATAACCCACAAAAGTTATTTTTGATAATTGGTGCATGAGTAAAGGTACTAAAATCAACAGCAAGACAAATCTAATTGAAGTAATAGTCTTGACTTTGGATTTTCTAAACTTTTTAATGACCTCTGTTTCTGCTTCAGGATCTAACTCTTTTTTGATTCTTTTTAAAGTATTTAACAGGGAACGGGGTAAGAAGCTAGTTTCAGGAGTATCACTTTTTAGTTGTGCTAAATTATTTTGATTTAGTGAAGAATCAGATAGAACATTATTGGGATAATTATTAACATTATCTTGACTAGATACTAGAGTTACAGAAGATGAACCATTAGCAATTTCTACAATTGTATTTGATTCTTGTACTTGAGGCTTTGAAGAGTTACGATATCGACTGATTACTCCATCAATAAACTCTAGTTTTTCTAAAATAATTGATGGTCGCTCCTGAAATTCTTGCTGATAATTTTGATTAAATTTATCCTCTTGCTTGCCAACTTTATTTTTATCGAGAGTTCCTACCATTGAAACACTTGTATTAAATTCAGCTAATCTAGTTTGAATGATTTTTAAGTATCGTTTCAATTCGGAATTAAAATAAGATTTAGCACTATTACTATAATGAACTGATGTAGTAGAAATTTTTTGACCTTCAAAATGTTTCTCTTCAATAGATTTAATCTTGAGAGCAGCATTATAAGCCATATCCAAAGCTCTTTCAGGAGTTTCTTGGAACCACTGGTTAGCATTCAGCACAGACAGTTTAAATTGCTTCCAGGGATAAATCGCCATATTTCTTATATTCTGATAAATTAAATTAGAATGCAGAATTTAGAATTTAGAATTTAGAATGCAGAATTATGAATTATGAAATTAATGAATTGTTAAATTAAGAAATTAAGAAATTAATCACTTTATTAATCCTAAAATCATTATTGTTAAATACTAATAAATTAAAAAATTAACTAAGCAGGTAAACAAAATTAATTACACATTTTGTAAGACTGAATCCCTTATAGTATATGCCTTACATCAAATCATAGTAGGTAAACAATTTTGTAATGGTGCTTATTTGATAATTCTAAATTCTAAATTCTAAATTCTAAATTCATTTAAGTAATACTATTTAAGTGTTGCAATAGCTGTGGTGGTTCCATTACCCCTTCTATTTTATCTACTGGCTGACCATTTTTAAACAAGACCAAAGTGGGGAAAGCTTTAATATGATACCTTGAAGCTAACTGAGGATATTTATCTGTATCAATTTTAACTATTCGCAATTTATCTTTCATTTGTTGATTCACCTGTTCGAGAATAGGGGCCATCGTCTGACAAGGACCACACCAAGTAGCATAAAAATCGACTAAAACAGGTAAATCTGAACCAGCAAGCAATTCATCAAAATTATTAAACTTCTTTTTAATTGCCATAATGAAAAAATTTATTAGATTATCTGTACTCTTAGTTTAAGATAATCAAACAACAATCTTTTTAAAGTTAAGGAAGAAATAAGAAGTAAAACCTACTTTCAGGGATTTTGGCTCTCTATCAGTTAATATAAGCTAGTTTATAGCTTTATATAAAAGGAAAGGATTTGATTATGGAAGCATTACCCGAAGCACTACAACGTTTGAAAGGACAAGTAGCAATAATTACAGGTGCATCTAGAGGAATTGGTCGAGCAGCAGCTTTAGCATTAGCAATGGAAGGAGCAAATGTAGTTGTTAATTATGCTAAATCTAGTGGCGCTGCTGTGGAAGTAGTAGCAGAAATAGTTGCTGCGGGTGGTAGTGGGATGGCGCTACAAGCAGATGTTTCTCAAGTTGAGGAAGTGGATACTCTTGTCAAAGAAGTCATGGAAAAGTGGAGTCGCATTGATATTCTGGTTAACAATGCTGGTATTACTCGCGATACTTTACTATTACGGATGAAACCTGATGACTGGCAGTCGGTAATAGACCTAAATTTGACTGGGGTTTTTCTTTGTACTCGTGCGGTGAGCAAAATTATGCTCAAACAAAAGAGTGGCCGTATTATTAATGTTGCTTCGGTAGCTGGGCAAATGGGTAATCCTGGTCAAGCTAATTATAGTGCAGCAAAAGCAGGAGTAATTGGCTTTACTAAAACTGTGGCAAAGGAACTTGCTAATAGAGGGATTACAGCAAATGCGGTTGCCCCTGGGTTTATCGCTACTGATATGACTAAAGAATTGAAAAATTCTGAGGAAATTATCAAGTTTATTCCTCTAGGTCGTTATGGTAAACCAGAAGAGGTAGCAGGTATGATTAGGTTTTTAGCTGCTGATGATGCGGCAAATTATATTACTGGTCAGGTGTTTAATGTGGATGGGGGAATGGTGATGAGTTAATTAATAATTAATAATTAATTATTAATTATTAGGGTTTACTGAAAAAATTAGAGTGTGGGGAGGTTGGTCCGTGTAGTCCGGGTGGTCCGTGTGGTCCTTGTGGTCCGGGTGGTCCGTGTGGGGAGACAGAGAAAGTAGGAGGAATAATTATCAGAGTGATTTTTTTGTGCTTGTCTGCCTTTTATTCTAACTTTTTGGTCACTCAAGCTTAAAGATTTGCACTTTTTTTTTGCTCCAAAAAGGCACTTACCTTTATTTGTTAGTGCTTTGAGATTTAATCAGCAAACACTAAATTAAAATCAAAAGTCAAAAGTCAAAAGGCAAAAGTAAGAAAAATTGATAATTTTTGTATCCTTTTTTTTAATTTGTCGATGATCGAGTTCCGTAAGGTAATTAATCCAGTCAATGACAAATCAGGAAATATTACCTCAGTTGAACAGTTGAGGTAATCAAATAGTCAGAATACACTAATGCTATTAAGGAACCTTTTTGACTGAAAAATCCTTCCCTTTCCTATCTATTACAGGTCTACTAAAAGTCCTAAAGCAACATTTTTTTTGTATAATTTTTGTTATGGCAAGGTTTGAGCATTTTTTCTAATGCAACATTTTAGTGTATCAGTCTAGTGGGATGCGTTAGTGGAAGAAAATAGACTCTAACGCGCCGTTTTTTTTTAGTTTAGGTTGCTTAATAAGTTTGACTTCTGACTCCTGATTTTCAGGTGCGTTTCCCAAACAACGCCCTACTAACTCTTCTTCCAGTTCGTTACAATATTGGCAATGAAAGTGTTATAAGAAACCGGGTTTCTGGGAGGTAGATGTTATATAGTGGCGCATTTAAAAGCAACCGGGTTTCTGCGCTTTTTTCTACCGATTTATCAAAATATTGTAAGCATTCAGGTGTTAGTTATCAGCTATTAGCTATTTAAAAAAATTGATGAAACCTAAAATTTATACTATACCTTTAAGACAATTTGCTTCTGGGGATTTTCTGTATTTACAAGTTTATAAATTTACTGGAAATCAGACAGGAACAAAAGCTTATATCCAGGCAAATTTACATGGAGCTGAGATTAGTGGTAATGCTGTTATTCATCACCTTATAGAATTTTTAATGAATCTGGATGATAGTCAACTAATAGGAGAAATATTGTTAGTACCGGTGTGTAATCCTGAAGGAGTTAATTCGCGCTCACATCAATTTTCTTCAGGTAGATATAACAGCTACGATGGTAAAGATTGGAACCGGATATTTTGGGATTATGAAAGGGAAGATGTAGATATTGAAGCTTTTGCTAAAACTCAAATTGATTTAACAGAAACGGAAATCAAAAATAATTATCGCCAGGAAGTTTTACGCAGTTTTAATCAACAGTTAGAAAAAATTAATTCTGCTAGTGGTACACCTTTCTATAAGCAATACAGATATCAACTTCAATCATTATGTTTAGATGCAGATTATGTGATAGATTTACATAGTTCAAGTAATCAAAGTTTAGATTATTTTTATTGCTTTCATGGCAGGGAAAAAAGTGCTAGGTGGTTTCTTTTAGATTATGGGATTTTAATGGAAGATGGAGAATATGATGGAGATGCTTTTGATGAGGCATTTTTGAAACCTTGGTTAGCTTTAGAAATGTATTTGAAAAAGTTAGGAAAACCAATTCAATTTGACATAGAATCATGGACATTAGAATTAGGTTCAGGAATGAAAATGAACCCTGAATCAGTGGCAAAAGGTATCCGGGGATTGAAAAATTATTTAGCTAAAAAAGGGATGTTAAAAATATCGGAATTTCCCTTGACAGAACTAGCAGATAGTCAAATAGTTTTTACTCCTAAAAAAGAGATGAAAAGTTATTATGCTCCTGTCGGTGGCATGATACAAAATCGAGTCGAACCTGGTACAATTGTTCAACAAAATCAGCGTCTTTATCAAATATTGAATTTTAACAAGAATCAAGACTTGCCTAAAGTTATAGATGTTTTTGCAGAAACAGAGGGTTTAGTTTTAGATAATTCAACAAACCATTCTGTTAATCAAGGAGATTTTGTATTAGATATTATCTGGAAAAATCCGTAGGTGTTGGGAAACAAAATCCTGAGAAATATTGATGGAAATCCCCAAATCAGGAATTCGATAAATTGGGGAAAATTATCTGAAAAAATCCGTAGGTGTTGGGAAACAAAATCCTGAGAAATATTGATATAAAACCCAAATCAGGAATTCGATAAATTGGGGAAAATTATCTGGAAAAATCCGTAGGTGTTGGGAAACA
>NZ_JAAHHT010000204.1:4440-17105 GCF_010672085.1 Okeania sp. SIO3I5 | reverse complement strand
CTACCAATGCCTGAAAATTTTCTGCGCCAAAAATTGTTCTGGAGCCTTCTGTAATTCAGGTTTTTATGCGCCCGAATTGCTTTTTCTAGATACTGGCAAAATTTGAGGTTGTAAGTATCAAAAAAAAATCTAATCTGAGGTTGAATCTAATGAAGAAAACCAAGGGATCTAACTAAAGACTTAGCCAAATAATAAACAACTGGAATATATACAGCATTGCCGAATTGTTTCTTAGCAATATTCTCTCTACTATGGGCTCTAAAGCAACTAGGAAAACCTTTCTTAGAAACCTACAACTATGTGTAAAAATCTATGATTTTCGCTCTAAGTCTGTTTTTAACTATAGCTCGAAGCAAAGATTAGGAAATTTATTTAGGGCTTGCTGATTAAATTTCAAAGCATTTGTAGATAATGGTTTTAGCAATTTTATATCTTTAAAAAGTATCTGGTTTTCAGCTCTTCATCAAAATGCCAACATGCATTTTGGGCGCATTGTTAGGCAAAAAAATTCTCCCCTACTCCCCTACTCCCCTACTTTCACAGGGGTAGGTTTTTTACTTTTGATCTAATGATCTAAAAGAAGTGTGGGAAGAGGGGGGAGTTTATAAATATTTTTTGTATAAAAAAGTACATTTTTTTAAATATTTTATACTGAATCAAAGGGAGCGATCGCTCCTTTGTTAAAAACCTAGCCTTGTAAAACTCCCCTACTCCCCTACTCCCCTACTCCCCTACTCCCCTACTCCCCTACTCCTTAAAAAAGACTTTTTCAGCAAACCCTATTTATGTATGCAGATGCGACCTCGCGCCATGCTACAGCGCGGGGAAAGGTGCACCAAGCAGCTCAAACTCAGTTAGGGACTACTTCAGAATTCTGACTTGCGCGTAGCGCTATATTTTCTCCCAAGGCGAGCGCGCCTCTTTTAATAACTCATTTAAATCCTCTCCTTCTATCACTTCTTTTTCTAAAATTTGCTGAGAAATATTTTCCAACAAATCCCGATTATGATTCAAAATATCTAAAGCTTGTTGATAAGATTTTTCCACAATTTCCTTTAATTCATTATCTATTGCTTCCTGAGTTTTTGTACTAACAAAGCGACGTGGATTACCTCCATTATTACCCAAAAAACTTTCTTGTCCCCGCCATTCATAAACCAAATTACCTAAGACTTTACTCATCCCATAAATTGTCAGCATTTTTTCAGCAAAAAAAGTAGCTTTTTGTAGATCGTCAACAGCTCCTGTAGTAATATTTCCAAATACAATTTCCTCCGCAGCACGACCGCCTAATAAAGTTGCAATTTGCCCCTTAATTTCCTCTTCATCCCTTAAAAATCTATCCTCAGTTGGTAACTGTAAAGTATATCCTAAAGCTGCCATTCCCCTTGGCACAATTGAAATTTTTTCCACCTTACTAGAACCAGGCATTAATGCACCAACCAAAGCATGACCAACCTCGTGATAAGCTACTATTTTCTTTTCGCGATCGCTCAAAACTCGACTTTTTCTTTCTAATCCACCAATCACTCTTTCAATAGCTTCAGCAAAGTCTTGTTGTTCTACATATTCTCGTTTATTTCTAGCAGCTAATAAAGCAGCTTCATTTACAAGGTTAGCCAAATCTGCGCCACCAAAACCAGAAGTAATTCTTGCAACTTTATGCAAGTCAACATTTTCTCCTAACTTAACTTTTTTAGCATAAATCTTTAAAATTGCTTCCCGACCAACTAAATCTGGACGGTCTACCAATACCTGTCTATCAAACCTTCCCGGACGTAATAAAGCAGCATCCAAAGCTTCAGGTCTATTAGTCGCTGCTAAGACAATAACTGTTAAATCTCCTGCTCCAAAACCATCCATTTCAGTTAAGAGTTGATTCAGAGTTTGTTCCCGTTCATCGTTACTGCCACTCTGGGAATTTCCATTACTTCTAGACTTACCAATTGCGTCTATTTCATCAATAAAAATAATACAAGGGGCTTTCTTTTTTGCCTGTTTAAATAAATCACGAACTCTGGCAGCACCAGTACCAACAAATAGTTCTACAAATTCCGAACCAGAAATACTAAAAAATGGTACTCCTGCCTCTCCAGCAACTGCTTTTGCTAATAAAGTTTTACCTGTTCCCGGAGGTCCGACTAATAACAAACCTTTAGGGATTTTTGCACCAATTGCAGTGAAGCGTTTTGGTGATTTTAAGAAATCTACAATTTCAGTTAATTCTGTCTTTGCTTCTTCTACTCCAGCTATGTCAGTAAAGGTAATTTTTTCTGATTCTCCCTCTACATAAACTTTAGCTTTGCTCTTACTAATTGATAGAGAACCTTGAGGTCCGCGATTCATCAAAAACTGCAATGCTAATACTAATATAATGGGCGGAATTACCCAATTCAAAAGAATAGCAAACCAAGGATTTTTACGAGGTGAAACTCCAAATAAAACCTTATTATCTACTAAGCGTTGAAGTAATTGAGGGTCATTAATTCTAGTAGTAGAAGCAATTGAAGATTCGGGTTTATTTTCTTCTTTAATGAGATATATAATTTGTTGGTTATCTATTCTAACTTCAGTTACTTGTCCGCTTTCTACTTGTTGAAGAAATACACTGTAAGGAATGCGAGGCAGTTTGCGACGTGTCATGAAGCGACGTGGGATCAAGAAATACGCTGCTAATAACACAACTGCCAAAATTAATAAAGCACTTCCAATTTGACGGTTACGGGAATTTTTTGGATTCTTTTTAATACTCATATTTATTGTGGTATAATCCCATTTTGTAATTGGCAATAAGTCGGATATTTATTTTCAGACTAATATATTATTATAACATTTACATTTAGAGGATACCCCAGAAGGTCGAGTCTGGTTATACCATTTGTTAGGTGGTAATCTCAAATCCGGTTGAATACTTAGGGCTTGCTGATTAAATATAAAAACATTTACAGATAAAGGTTTTAGCCTTTTGAGGTCGAAAAAAACTACAAGGTTTTTGTGATAAAAAGCTCAAAAAATTAGGATTTTGGGCTTACTGTGGCAGACAAATAAAGGGATAATTCTTCCTCCTGTCTCCTCTAACTTCCCTATTCCTCCTGACTCCTGATATGATGTCTGTTTGTAGGGGCTTGCTGGCCAGCAAGCCCCTACTTCCTGTTTTGCGCTCCGCAATGCTGCGCAAACACTGAAGACCACTGACTATTGTCTATAACTTATCTTCTCCAAAGGCTTAAAATCGGCGGGAACTCGACCTACTGACTCACATAGTTTTCGCTTGTTGACAGCAGCATTAAAATCTCTGTCAGCCTCAAAACCACAGTTGCTGCATTCGTATCGTCTCGCACTCAATGGCATTTTCTGTTGATGCCCACACTGAGAACATAATTGAGAACTTGGATAAAATCTATCAGCGAGCTTTAACTCACTAGGTAGGCGATCAAGGACTATCATTTACCAAGGCGTGATTTTAGATTTTATATCAGAACTTGTATGCCATCCAGCTCTGTCAATGGTTAAGATAATATGTTTGTCTTCTCCTAACTGAAATTCTCGTGCAAAGTCTTCTAAAACTCAGTTAAAAAGCTCGCTAATTAACTTTTGGTAAAATCCAGTAGTAAGTTTCACCATTATTTGGATTAACTTGCGCCATATAACCATAGCCATTAGTATTTCCAGTTAACATTGGTGATCACTTTTTCTCCCAACTGAGCCCAGACTATAACAGCATATAGGTTTTAACCCTAAGCGATGTTCATCCATTGCCCAGACTTCAACTGTGGCCTCTGGGTATTTTTGACCTACTTCTTGGACTTTCTGGTTGAGTTTTTTTTCCACTGTTCTTGCTCTGTGATGTCCCCTTGGTCATGTGCTGGACGTGGTACTTTTAAACGCATTTCAAAGCGGAGTAAATATTCCCACCCTCTTTGAGGATGAATAGGACATTCCAGATGCTCACTCATCCACTGAGCTACTTTGGGTACAACCACCATAAACCTCCATCTACGGGTGGCTTTTGTAGTGCTTGCCTGAGCATTGCTTGGTCTATTTCTGAGAGTAGGGTAAATAACAGCTTGACAAAATCTATGATTATCTACTATAATCTATAGCTATCTATACCGATGCTACCGGATTTGATATCACAACAGCGAGCAGTAAGATCAACAACTATGGAAAAAGGGGTATCCCTCTTTTTCCATCAGTTAAACCGCATATTTGTTGTGTGCCTAGTTAGGGTTTGCTGAAAAAAGCAGAGTGTGGGGAGTGTGGTTCGTGTGGGAAGACAGAAAAAGTAAGAGGCTCCCCTAGCTGTGTCATTCTACTACTCACATTCAACCAAATTACCAGCAGAAACAAACCCCCGCAAAGGAAAACTAATTTCCACCCACTTACGTTTTTCACCATTTTTATCAGGAATAAACCGATAATTTTCTACTAAAATAAGCTGACCATCAACAGGCACTTTTCCTCTATATTTGGAACGTCTAGAAGCATCCGCGCGTACTGCTAAACCTCGTGGTGCTTTTCTACTATCAATTTCACGACATAAACTTTCATCTATTTCTGATGCAGACTCAGAAGTTGGAGATATTTGTGTCGGCAAATTATCAATAGGAGTATTTTGACCGGAAGATTCTGTAACTTCAGAACATTCTATTAAATTAGTCTCATTGCCAGGAAAACCCTTGGAAACAAATCCCGAAATAGGAGAAGTGATTTCTACCCAGGTGCGACCACCGGGTCCCCGAATATTTCGATAACCTTCTATTAATGTCACCTTTTGATTAAAATCTAGAGTACCAACCGGAGGAGAATTAGGGGTAGGTCTTTTGTTAACAGTTAAACCTCCTGCCTCATTAACTTGACGACATAAACTAGCAGTTTCTTCAAATATTTGAGTGATTTTTGGGGATATCTGAGTTGTTTCTTCAGATATTTGAGTAATTTCTGAAGATACCTGAATAGTTTCTTCAGATACCTGAGAAATTTTGATGCTTGTGATAGCTTTTTTAGCAACACTAACAACTATCATTAACATCAACATTAACAATGCTACTGATTGACGCATATTTATTCAGTTATCAGTTATCAGTTATAGCGCTACGCGAAGCGTGAATAGGGAATAGGGAATAGGGAATAGGGAATAGGGGAAAATAATTAATTATTTCTGTACGATAATTGATTTTTTTTTTGATTTTTGGAGATGTCTATACGCTAGGGAATAGGGAATAGGGAATAGGGGAAAATAATTAATTATTTCTGTACGATAATTGATTTTTTTTTTGATTTTTGGAGATGTCTATTTAGAGATATTAGAAACAGATTACTCTTAAAGTTTCATCTTTTGATTTACCAACGCCGTTTCTCCTCCCCCCTCTTCCCATCTTTCACTCGCTTCGAGCAAAGCTAGTGCAGGATGGCAGAAATAACATTTTGCAGTTACATGCTTCCCTTAAGCTTTACTCACCAATAATGCATGAATGCGCAAATTTTGACGAATTTTGAATTCGGCGTAGTAGTACTAGCTAAAACTGCTGCAAAAAGCGTAAGTCACTAGCATAAACCCGTCGAATGTCATCAATTTGGTGTAGCACCATGGCAAATCTTTCTACCCCAAAACCTGCTGCAAAACCTGTATATTTTTCCGGATCGTAACCTACTACTTGCAAAACATTGGGGTCTACCATCCCACACCCTAATACTTCTAACCATTTGCCATTCCATTCTAAATCTACTTCTGCTGAAGGTTCAGTAAATGGGAAATAACTAGCGCGGAAACGAATTGGTAAGTCTCCAAACATTTGTCGGAGGAATTCCTTGATAGTTCCTTTGAGGTCAGAAAATCTTAATCCCTCATCTACTGCCAAAAGTTCAATTTGATGGAAAACCGCAGCGTGGGTTGCATCTACAGTATCGCGCCGATAAACACGACCAGGTGCAACAATTCGGATGGGTGGTTCCTGTTTTTCCATGTAGCGGATCTGGACTGAGGAAGTGTGAGTCCGCATTAAATTTCCGTCTGGCAAATAGAAAGTATCCTGCATATCTCTCGCGGGGTGGTCTGGCGGAGTATTCAGAGCTTCAAAATTGTAGTAGTCACTTTCCATTTCTGGGCCAGTAGAAATCGTATACCCTAAACCAACGAAAATGTCAAGGGCACGGTCTATGAGGCCATTGAGGGGGTGAATTTTTCCCTGGGACCGATTTACCCCTGGCATACTAACATCTAAGGTTTCCGCTTCAAGTTGGGCGGCAATTTCTGCTGCTTGTAAGTTGCTACGTTTTTCATCTAGGTTGGTTTGGATAGCTTGTTTAACTTCATTGGCGATCGCTCCTACTTTTGGTCGTTCCTCTGGGCTGAGTTTACCCATTGCGCCGAGAATTTTGGACACTTGACCTTTTTTGCCTAGATAACTAATTCGTAAATCTTCTAATTTTTCTAGGCTTTCAGCGATGGCGATCGCTTCTGTTGCTCCTTGACCTAATTCTTTTAATTGGGTTTCTATATCACTTATCTGCATAATTGGAGAATAATATTTACAATACTTTTATTTGTGAAGTTCTCTCCCGTTAAATCGGAGATTATAACGGGAGTTTCTAAAGCAGGGATAATTGAATCCAAGCCTTAGAAGTTTCTTGTCTCACAGGCTGACCAGTGTCTAAGCCGCCGTTAAACTAAGCCAGGTAAGTTACCCTATCCGACTCGTCTTCAGAACCTCTAGTTGAGACTTTCACCTCCAAAAAGGCTCCTCTCTTAAACGTCCCTTGTTATGGGTACATCCCTACCCTAAAATCAACATATCGTTAACCCATATATAACCTTCAGGTAAGTCCTGTAACTTAAGTTTTGGATATGTCTTTTTATCTAAAGCAGTTTTAGTATCGTGGCAATGTCGGTGCAACAATTGTTTGTTTTTATATGTGTTGTCACCACCTTTAGACCTAGGTTTTATATGGTCAGTTTCCATAAGGTCAGTCGATCTAAAGGTTAGTCCACATTCAGGCGCATTTATTCTTTTGCCGTTTTAACAGCGTTGTGACTTCTTTCCTTAGGCCTGGATGTTTGCCGATTCTACTACTCCAATAAGTCCAGTCGCCATCATAAGGGGATTTACTACCTTTCACTTTGATGTGCCTTATAATAATAGATACATCTGAGTGTAGGTTTAGTACATATTCACCATCATTAAGAATCCAGTTTCTGGTTCCTATTGGAGAAAAATACTTTTTCTTTACCCACGTTGCTGACTTGTTTGGATGCCTCCTACTTGCCCACCTCCATAGTCTTTTCCATAGAAAGTAATCCAGGTTGGAAAATACTTCTTTACTTGCCTTGGGTGGAAAAGTAGTTAGCCCATCCCTTTATTACCGAATTTAACTTGGCTATTAAAGCTTCTGTAGGGGCAGTATTATATTTGTCACATATATCTGCCAATTTCCGATAATGAGTTTTTATGCTCTTGGAGGATGGTTTATTCAGCGTTTTAAATCCTTGTCTAGTTGACTTGACCTCATATTGCCTGATGTTAAATCCTAGAAAGTCAAATCCTGGTTGATTCCCATCATATTTTTTCAAGGTGTGGGCAATTTTGGTCTTTTCTGGTTTTAGTTCTAATCCTACCTGGTTTAACCATTCCTGTATTACGGATGCGGCTTGTTGAACTACTTTGATGTCCTCGTGTAGGATTACAAAGTCATGACTCATAGCGTATTAGACTAAGGCTATTTCGCTTATCTCTTTTGCTCATATTGCTCCCTGAAGGGTGTTTGAGTTGGAGATTTTCTATAAATTTCATTAGTCTTTCTTCCATACCGTGTAAGGCGATGTTTGCGCTTTAGAGGACTAATCACCCCTCCCTGTGGTGTTCCTTCCACAGTGTTTGAGAATTGTTTATTGTCGAAAACCCCGGACTTTAGCCATTGCTTGACTAATCGTTTATAGGGGGATTGACCTACTTTTCAAGGGCAGTGCATCATGGTTAATTCGGTCATGCGCATTTGGATATGTCAGCATCCAGTACAAATTTGGGTTTTTTGTTGATACTGTCAAATATGGCTTGTATAGCGTCATGTGTTGACCTCCGGAAAAGACCATAGCTATTAGGTTCATGCGCGTGCCTCCCATTCTGGTTCCATACCTAGCTTTACCAGAGCTTGTAATGCGCGGTCGTACATTGTAGGGATTCCAAGCGGACGCTTTTCATCCTTCCCTGGTTTTGGTATCCAGACTCTACGAGTTGGACTTGCTTTGAAGTAGCGTGAATTTAATAGATTTACCAAGTTAAATCTCTGCATTGGAGGCAGGTTTTTTATACCGTCTATCCCGGCAGTTTTCTTACCTTGATTATCCTGTGTCACGCGCCTAACAGCTAGCAACCTTGCGTAATAACTTTTGGTCAGAAGTATGAGAGTATTTACGCCGGAAAGCGGATTTCGCCCTATATTCTTAGGTGTCTTAGAGAGGTTTCCTCGTTCCCTTATTCCTTTATTACGACTGATTTAGTGGGGCAAAGTCTCCCGGAGGGTTCATTATGGTTGTTGATAATCCAGCCTATATAAGACTATCCATTAACCCCCTGACTTTTGTCCTACATCCCATAGCTACCTTTGGAATGGCTCTTGCTTTCGAGAGTTTAATTACCTTCCTGTTAGTCCACTTGTCAGCCTCTGCTTGCGGTATCGTTCCTTGGTAACTGGTACTTTCCCGCTTTTAGACCAGCTTCACCGATTGATGTTCAGTCTCTACAGTGTGGCCTATGCTTTCTACCCAACAACGAGGCGGTGGAATTTCACCACTAAGGATATAAGAGTTTTCCAATGGCTTTATGTTTAACCTCCTTTTTAAAATTTGCCATGGAAGGCTAGATATACCTGCTTTTCAGCAGTCTTGGCTAGCCAACAAGTCGCACACAAGCAGGCAAGATGATACCCACCTCGCATAATGCTTTATTCAGTATGTTTCGTGCTGCATTCTCATCTCTATCTAGAACTGTTCCACATTTAGGACAATTCGGGAGTTCTGAGTGACAAAGTTTTAGGTACTTTCTGACCACAATTACTACAATGCATGTGATGTATTATAGAGGATGTACGGGCGAATGGCCATTCGCCCGTACTCACAATTTAGGACAATTCGGGAGTTCTGAGTGACAAAGTTTTAGGTACTTTCTGACCACAATTACTACAATGCATGTGATGTATTATGAGGATGTACGGGCGAATGGCCATTCGCCCGTACTCACATGAATACCTTAAATAATTAATAATTAATAGTTAATAATTAAAGAATTATTCATTATTCATTATTCATTATTTACCTACATCATAAATTGATTTTGACAATTTAGTATTTCTCGCCAAACCTTTAATATTAAGGTTTTCAACAGCAATTAAATCATATTCCTTAACCAGTTTATGAGCGGTAATGCAAGTGGAAATCTTCTCTTTGAAGAGCAATATGTATTCAATGAATAATGAATAATTAATAATGAAAGAAGGAATATGATTATTCACTAATTATTAATTATTAGAAGTTGGTTTAGTTCAATTAAATTCTGTTAATTATTAATTATCAACGTGCTTTTTTCCAGTTATGAGACCCAATTTCTTTTCTATCTGCTTGACCTTGCTTTTTGCCTAAATTAGATTGAGATTTTCTAGAAAAATTAGGGACAGGAATAGTATCACCAGTATTAGTGGTCAAAAACTCTTTTAAACCTACATCAATACCTACAGCAGCCTGGAGATTGCTAACAGGAATTAGAGCAGCAACTGACTTATCTTCCAAACTAAAACTCACTTGCGGAACCATCAGCTTTTTTAGTTATGGTTGCAGTTTTAATAGTAAATCCATCTGGAATTGGTCTATGAACTATTACTGGAATAGCTCCAAATCTGCTAATAATAATTTGTTTACCATTAAACTTAACTGCTGATGAACGGATGATTAACTCTACTAAAGCATAATGACCTTAGTTTGCCAGACTTCTTAAATCTTGGTCTGCCAAATCTTTTACCTGTTTGATCAGGAACTAACCAACGCTTCGAGGCTTTATCCAACCTTTGCAAGTTGATTTGTTGAACTTCTTATGGAGATTTCTTTGTATTCTGGAAAGAGAATTTTTGTTTGTTTAAGTGCTGATTGCTGAAAATAATAATCAGGTTTGTCAGGAATTTCGCCGATAGGACATGACACTATTGAGCATCGGTCTAATTGACACCTAGTTCTATTCAACCGGTCCAGTCTTTGACTATCAAGCGTAATTCCAATGCCTCCTGAGCAACTAAGCGCCAATAATCAATTTTGACTGACTGTTCAGAAGTGGACTTAATATTATAGCAATAAGTAATTGTACTATTTTGATAGTACACTTACTGCTATGTTATGTCAAGTAACTATAATAAAGGTTTTAGGTCTGTTTATTCTCTTACTGTCCATATTGTATTTGTCACCAAGTACCGAAAAAAAGTAATTACCTCTGAAATGCTCCAGCAGTTAAATAAAATATTGGATGAAACCTGCCAAAAGTGGGAATGTGAGGCGCGTAGAGTTTAATGGTGAAGTTGACCATGTACATTTATTAATCACCTTTAACCCAAAAGTTCATAGGTAGGTTTTATCGGAAATCGGTATTCTGGACGGGATCTTATTTTGTTGCTAGTTGTGGAGGTGTAACTATTGAGCAATTAAAAAAATATGTTCAACATCAATCGAAACCTGTTTAACTTGCTCTCGGCAATTCCCCTCCCGTTATAATCTCCGATTTAACGGGAGACCCCTTGCCTAATTAAGTTGTCACCTTGTCCTCCTTGTTCTCCCTATTCCCTACTCCCTTGAAAAAATGAAAATATTGATTAGTAACGACGACGGCATTTTTGCGGAAGGTATCCGGAGTTTAGCTAATGGTTTAGCAGCAGCAGGCCATGAAGTTATTGTTGTTTGTCCTGACAAAGAACGTTCAGCTACAGGTCATGGTATAACATTACATCAACCAATTCGGGCCGAAATTGTCAAATCAATTTTCGATGATGGGATAATAGCTTGGGCCTGTTCTGGTACTCCTGCTGATTGTGTAAAATTGGCCTTATATTGCTTATTAGAAACTAAACCAGATTTAGTATTAGCAGGAATTAATCATGGCCCGAATTTAGGAACAGATATTTTATATTCCGGTACTGTTTCTGCAGCAATGGAAGGAATAGTGGAAAATATTCCTAGCATTGCTTTTAGTCTAGGCAGTTACACTTCTAGAGAATTTGAAGTTGCTGTTAAATTTGCTCAAAGTTTAGTGCAGAAAATAGAAAGCCAACCTTTAGAAAATTTAATGTTACTAAATGTAAACATTCCGGCAGTTAAGGAAACAGAAATAGCAGGGGTAAAAATTACCCGTCAAGGAATTCGTCGATACATAGAGCTATTTGAAAAACGGGTCGATCCGCGAGGTAAAACCTACTATTGGCTAGCTGGAGAATTGCAGGAAGAAGTAGAAGACACTAACGATGAACCCTCCGTAGAAAAATTACCAACAGATATTCAGGCAATGGGTGAAAAATATATTACAGTTACTCCCTTGCAATACAATCTAACTTATGGTAAGCAATTGGGCTATCTGCAAAAGTGGAAAATTGATAATTTTAATGAATAGTTAACACTATATAGAATAGAAAGTTAAGGCTAAACTATATAAAGAATAGGCAAGATATTTCAGATTGCAGATCAAAAAACTTTAGCCGTCTAATTGGTAATAATTTTCGTTGATTTATCAAAAACAAATATGAGCGCTCCCACATCTAAGAGTAATTATGTAATATGTCCAATTTGCAGTCACTCCAGTATTGGACAACCAGTAGAAATGTTTAATGGGCTATTTATCTGTCCATATTGTCATTCTCATTTGGTCATAAGTTGGAGTGGCCATTATGTCAAAGACCCCTTAGCGATCCAACAGCTAGATATTGGACAAATGCTCAGACGGCAAAGTAGACCCTTGGCCAGGTTACGCCGCGACTTAACCCGTCAGTATCTACCAATAGTTGCGGTGATTGGTGGTGCAATATTTTTGGGAGGAGCGATCGCTGCTCTAAGTAGATATGATTTTAGATCCGCGATGTTTGATGGAGTATTAGAGTGGGTGCAAGAAAAAGAATTGTTTGATAATTAAAAGAGTCAGTAGTTACTGAGTTTATACTGTTATTTTTGAATAATTATAAGTAAACCTATAGAAGTTTTCGGCTTCGATAAACTACAATTTTTTAGGTAACTCTCAAGTATTTTCTAACTGGTCATTGCCGATTATCAAAAGATTTTTTTTACTCAAATTTGCGCTCTAAGGATTGAGCGAAAAAAAATAAAATATCTAGTCATAAACATTGTTTTGGGAGTTAATATACCCATGTCGGAACAAAATGAAATTACCTATGAACTTTTACAAGAAAAAGATATAGAACAAACAATTAATTGTTTAGTTGATGTATTTCCTAGTGCAGAACCTTTGTCAAGGGCACTTGAAATTACTCCTAGTGAGTTTTATCCCTTTGCTGAGGCAATTTGCCAAAAAGCTGTGGCAGAAGGGTTATCTCATATTGCTAAAGATACAGCTAATTCTGAAGTAGCAGGTTTTATTATTTCAGAGAATTTAACCAAGGAGTTTGATGAACAAAAAGACGAAAAT
>NZ_JAAHHT010000204.1:0-4340 GCF_010672085.1 Okeania sp. SIO3I5 | reverse complement strand
AATTTGCCAAAAAGCTGTGGCAGAAGGGTTATCTCATATTGCTAAAGATACAGCTAATTCTGAAGTAGCAGGTTTTATTATTTCAGAGAATTTAACCAAGGAGTTTGATGAACAAAAAGACGAAAATATTCCTCAAAAATTAGAGGTTATTTTGCAATTTTTAAAACAGCTAAATGAGCAATACGAGATGCAGAAAAAAGTGGTTACTGGGAAGGTGTTTCATATGTTTTTATTGGGAGCGAGAGAAAAATATAGAGGCAAAAAGATTGGTAATAAATTATTTGAAGATAATCTCAAGATGGCAACTCAAGCAGGATTTTCCACAGCAATAGTAGAAGCTACTGGAAAGATATCGCAGCACATTTGTCGAAAGTATGGGTTTGAGGATAAAGTTTCTCTAGATTATCAGACTTATGAATACAAAGGAATTAAAGTATTTGAGGGAATAAAGGAGCATCAAAGCTGTATTTTAATGGAAAAAGCATTGATAATGGATAATGAAAACTATCTCTAATTGTCAATTGGTAATTATCCATTAGTAAAGAAGCTTTCAATCTCCGGGGATGAATTATTAATTATTAATTATTAATTATCAATACCTTCTCTTATCACCTTGCCTATTCTCAAAAGATTTTGTGTTATGGTCAAATGAATTTTGCTGTAAAGACTAAATAAAGTTGATTTTAGGAATTAATATACTGATGTTAGAAGAAAATGAAATTGTATATGAACTTTGAAAGGAAAAAGATATAGAACAAACAATTAATTGTTTAGTTGATGTATTTCCCAATGCAGAACCATGTCAAAAGCACTTGGGGTTACACCTAGCGACTTTTATCCCTTTGCTGAGATAATTTGCCAAAAAGCTGTGGCAGAAGGGTTATCTCATATTGCTAAAGATACAGCTAATTCTGAAGTAGCAGGTTTTATTATTTCAGAGAATTTAACCAAGGAGTTTGATGAACAAAAAGACGAAAATATTCCTCAAAAATTAGAGGTTATTTTGCAATTTTTAAAACAGCTAAATGAGCAATACGAGATGCAGAAAAAAGTGGTTACTGGGAAGGTGTTTCATATGTTTTTATTGGGAGCGAGAGAAAAATATAGAGGCAAAAAGATTGGTAATAAATTATTTGAAGATAATCTCAAGATGGCAACTCAAGCAGGATTTTCCACAGCAATAGTAGAAGCTACTGGAAAGATATCGCAGCACATTTGTCGAAAGTATGGGTTTGAGGATAAAGTTTCTCTAGATTATCAGACTTATGAATACAAAGGAATTAAAGTATTTGAGGGAATAAAGGAGCATCAAAGCTGTATTTTAATGGAAAAAGCATTGATAATGGATAATGAAAACTATCTCTAATTGTCAATTGGTAATTATCCATTAGTAAAGAAGCTTTCAATCTCCGGGGATTAATTATTAATTATTAACTATTAATTATTAATTATACCAAATTCATGCATAGATAGTTACAGTAAAATGATTACAAAAAAGTTAGTAAATTTGCTGCCGATGTAGAGGGTAAAAATCAAATTATTTCTGGAGAAAAAACAATATATTATAGTTATTAAACTATATGCAAGTCAATCATGGAATAGTTTTACTGTCAGAAAAAATAAATATTATAAGTTCTTATCTCCTGAGGACCTACGGACGCCCTTATGCAACGTCCCTACCTCCTGACTCCTAAGAACAGAGCCACGCTCTGCAATATTTTATGAAATTGGTATTATTAATTATCAATCCCTTTTTTTGTTACTAATGCCCATCCTTTGACAGCATTCAAAACTTTAAAATTATCTAAGGTGAGATGATTCAGAGTTGATGCTTCAACTAATAGATATGGTTGAGGTATATCTTCCCATTGCTCTTGAATTTTTTGTGGTCCGACACGCTTAATTAAGCGATCGCTATAAAAATTTAAAGAGGGGCGGTCTCTAGTATCAAAAGAATAGATAATCTGACCGGGAGGTGTATTTTTCTGAATCATTTCTCCGACTGGTTTAACAGGATAATCTTCTTCCAACTCCCAGATCCAATAAGGGGAACTAACAAACAAGAGCAGTGAAAGATATATTCCCCAAATCAAGATCGGCAAAAATTGATAGTCTTGTTGATTTAATAGTAGAGTTGCCATTGTCATTGTCAAAGCAACAGCGACAGAAATTAACTGTAACTGTAAATTAGGTTTTGCCAAATTTGACTCTCCAAGATGAAAAACATTACCAAAGTAAACAAAAGCAACCCAAGCAATTAAAGCTAGTAGTGCAAATACAGCTACTACCAAACGATGATAAACAGTGGGAATATCCCAGAGATGTTTTGCACTATCTTTCTGAATTGGGATATATCGATCGCTTGGAAGCCAAAAATATCCTAAATCTAATGGAAATTGATGCCAAATTTCCGTTAAATAACTACCCACTGCTAAAGCAAAAGCAGGATAAATAGGCAACACATACCAGGGGAGTTTAGTATTCATCAGAGAAATAGCTAACAAATAGACTCCACTCCAAACCAAAATTAATTTTCCCCAACTCAGATTACGATTTTTCCAACTCAAATATAATCCTGGCAACCAGAATAACTGCCACGGGAAACTATACTCAATAATCTCCAATAAATAATACCAAATAGGTCCATCGTGACTACCTACAGGTTGCCAAATACGTTTAAGAGATTGATGGAAAAAGTTGGCATGGAAAAATTCCATACCGTAATGGAAAAATTGAGCTGTGTACCAGAGAAAAACTGGCAACATACCGAGTAGGATACCACCCCAAAAATATTTACAACTTAATAGTCGGGGAGTATCCCACAACAGAAACAAAAAAGCGATCGCTCCTAAAAGCAATCCTAAAATGATTCCTTTGCAGAGGGAAACTAAAGCAAAACTAATACCGATGGCGAGAGAATAGCGGAGGTTGTAGCGCGTGCGCAATACGCACCAAATCATTAGCAGAAAAAAACAAACTACTGCACCATCCAGCATTGCTAAACGTCCATGTCGCACTACTGGCAGCAAAGTTAAGTAAACCAAAGCGGTAAAAATTGCTGGCATACGTGGGCGAAATAATTCTCGAGCAACACCATAAATTAAGGGTACCGAAAATGCTGTTAATAAAGCAGGAGATAAACGAGCAGTTAATTCACTGACTCCTGCAAAACTATAGACAAAAGCGATCGACCAATGTATTAATGGTGGTTTATTAAAATAGGGGGTATTATTGATAGTAGGATAAAGCCAATTCCACTTTTCTCGGCTAATTTCTCTAGCTACTTGAGCAACTATTCCTTCATCCCAGTCTCGTAAAGGTAATGTTCCTAAATTAGCAGAAAAAAGTAGCACTGCTGCTAATAGTAAACTTAATATTAGTAGTAAATCTATATGGGAATGTAAATTTTTCTTGGTCAATATTTTGTTAAGCATCCTGTCATTTCAGTTATCAGTTATCAGTTATCAGTTATCAGTACCTCTGCCTGTTTGCGCAGCATTCCGCAGGAAAGTCAGAGGCTTGAGATATTGAATTGAAGATTTCTCTTGGTCGATTGGATATGCCGTTTCGCTGCGCGACATGAAACGCGTAGCGTCCCGGAGGGAAAGGAAACCTCGGCATCCCACCCTTCGGGAAGCTCCGCTAACGACCGCTTTTTCATCCCCTTGAAAGGGGAGGCTTGAGACCTTATTTTTTGGTCATAGAAATATGATTTAAGTTAGTAATATCATGTCCGGATAATTAGTGATAAAAAAACCTTTTCTCTCCTAACTTTTTCTTTCCTTCTGCCTCCTGCCTTCTGCCTTCTGCCTTACTTCCTCCAGTGGGAGGTGTGGGAAGAAATTACAAAACTTATGTATCTTCGCCATTACTATGCAGGACTACCAAAACAGGAAATCAATTATCGTAGATAAACCATCAATTATTTCTTCCTACTGGGGTGTTTCAACTAAAATAGTGCATGATTATTTGTCATTGCGAACGACAGTGAAGCAATCTCCAGACACTTTTCTACTGTAACATTTAAGATGAAAAAGTCCACTACTGGTGTGACACAGCTAAAACTGTGCAATAGATTTTTGTTTCTAGGTGTCTTTTTCTCCCGACACTTCCCACACTCCCGACACTTCCCACCCTCCCGACACTTCCCACACTCCCGACACTTCCCACACTTCCCACACTTCCCACACTTCCCACCCTCCCGACACTTCCCACCCTCCCCACACTCCCCACACTTCCCACCCTCCCCACCCTTCCCACCCTTCCCTCCCTAACAGCCCCACCCTGAACCCCAATCCCTTACTTCTCCGGATATTCTATCCCGCCTTCTCCTTCCAACA
>NZ_JAAHHT010000203.1 GCF_010672085.1 Okeania sp. SIO3I5 | reverse complement strand
GCAATCGGTTCTTATGTTGTCACAATTCAAAAATCACAAATCAACTCCAAAACTCTTACCGAATAATTAAGGTCTAAAGCCTCTTCTTTTAAGGAGAAAAAAGAAAAAAATCATTTTACTCAATCCTCTTTTTTAAGGAGAGGTAATTATTAATTATTAATTATTGAACTATCGATCATTGCCTGCCAAATTATTCCTAAGCAGTAGAGTCGGAAGATTTTTGACAGGAATAAAATAAGATTGCTATATCTCTTATGAATTATTCATTACCACAAAATGAGGTCTAACAGCTGATTTGTAAACTTACCCAAAAGTCTTATATTACCTAGCTTTTAGCAATTATAAATTTACTTGGCAAAAATCCTGAAAGCTAAATATAGCAACTCATTCAGTGCCTTAATATTTACTTTATAAATTAGCTCCAAAGCCTCCCCCTTTTAAGGGAGTGAAAAAAATATTTAATTCAGTATTTCAAACCTCATTTCAAACCTCCGACTTTAGTCGGAGGTTCACTGGTAACTGATAACTGATAACTAAAATGACCTCTGCCTCTGCTTAAAACCGAGAGTATTGAATCAAGTACGGAAATCTTATTAATGAATAATTGATGGATAGTAGATAATAAAAACTATCTCTAATTATCAATGCTCCATTGGTAAGGAGAAACTTTAAAGCTCTGGAATTAATTATCTATTATCCATTATCCAAATGCGCTTAAAATCTCTCGACGTATTTCGTGGCATTACCATTGCCAGCATGATTCTTGTTAATAACCCAGGCAGTTGGAGTTATGTTTATCCACCCTTACTTCATGCAAAATGGCATGGTTGTACACCTACAGATTTAATATTCCCTTTCTTCTTATTTATCATGGGTGTAGCTATGACTTTTTCCCTGTCAAAATACACCGATAAAAATCAACCTACTCCACAAATTTACCAGAGAATTTTCCGGAGATTTCTAATACTTTTCCTCTTAGGTTTACTACTAAATGGCTTTCCCAATTACAACTTAGCTACTATTCGGATTATGGGAGTATTGCAACGTATTAGTTTAGCCTACCTCCTCGCAGCGATCGCCATGCTCAACCTGTCCCGAAAACAACTTTATGGACTTGCCATTACCTTACTAATTGGATACTCAATAACCATGCAATTAATACCCGTTCCTGGTTATAGCATTGGCAACCTTTCCCCAGAAGGAAACCTTGGTGCCTATATCGATCGCCTCATTCTTACCCAACAACATTTGTGGGCAGGCAAACCATACGACCCAGAAGGACTATTTAGTACCTTACCTGCCATAGTTACCGTTTTGATCGGTTACCTTACAGGAGAATGGCTCAAATATCAACCAATCAAAAGTCGCACCAGCTTAAATCTAGTAATTTCCGGTCTAAGCTGTTTAGTCGTCGGGTATCTGTGGGGACTATTTTTTCCGATCAATAAAGCTTTATGGACAAGTTCCTATGTGATATTTACTGCTGGATGGGCCTTACTGTTATTAGCTGGTTGTTATGAGGCGATCGAAGTTCGAGGTTGGCAGAAATGGGGACATCCATTTGAAGTAATGGGATTAAATGCCATATTTATATTTGTTGGGTCTGGATTTTTAGCAAGGCTAATGATTTATAACAAAATTAGTGGGGTTGAAAATTCTCCTACTATTAAGACATGGATATATGAACAATTTTTTCAATCTTGGGCAGGTGCATTTAATGGTTCTTTGATTTTTGCTATTGTCAATGTATTATTCTGGTGGGGAATTTCTGATTTAATGTATCGTCGCAGTTGGTTTCTAAAAGTTTAATCAATCTTGGCAGTCATTTCAGTTATCAGTTATCAGTTACCAGTTACCAGTTAGTATTCTTCGGAGGAACTGCCTCTTAATTTTTTGGTCAGAAAGTCAGGATTTAGCTATTAGCTATTTTCATCTCTCAGTAATAAAAATAAAATCAGTTATTAATCAATTTAGTATACAAAATTTGTTAAGGTACTCTGATAAATATTGATATTAAAAATAATAATCAGAATCCTCAGCACAGATAGAATATTTTTTACATCCTTTCCATTAAAGAGGTAGTTAATGAAAATCTCCAAAGTAGTCATCAAAAAATTCCTTTTTTTCCCGAACCTAACTCTCAAGAAAAACTCAGACGTCATAGTAATAAGTCGGCCTAGATAGAATATTTTTTACATCCTTTCCATCAAAGAGGTCGTTAATGAAAATCTCCAAAGTAGTCATCAAAAAATTCCTTTTTCTCCCGAACCAAACCCTTAAGAAAAACTCAGACGTTATAGTAATGAGTCGGCCGAGATGGAATATTTTATTCATCCCTTCCATCAAAGAGGTAGCCAATCAAAATCTCCAAAGCGAGGAGCATCAAAATTACTTTTTTTTCCTAGAAAAATTCTCGACAGATACTCCAGAGGTTATAGCAATAAGTCGGCCTAGATAGAATATTTTCTACATCCTTTCCATCAAAGAAGTACCCAATGAAAATCTTCAAAATAGTCATCATAAAAATTCCTTTTTTTCCCTAGAAAAATTCTCGACAGATACTCAGAGATTATAGCAATAAGTCGGCCTAGATAGAATTTTTTTACATCCTTTCCATCAAAGAGGTAGCCAATGAAAATTTCCAAAATAATCATCATAAAAATTCCTTTTTCTCCCGAACCAAACCCTTAAGAAAAACTCAGACTTTGTAGTAATAAATCAGGACAGATAGAATATTTTTTACATCCTTTCCATCAAAGAGGTCGTTAATGAAAATCTCCAAAGTAGTCATCAAAAAATTCCTTTTTTTCCCGAACCAAACCCTTAAGAAAAACTCAGACGTTATAGTAATGAGTCGGCCGAGATGGAATATTTTATTCATCCCTTCCATCAAAGAGGTCGTTAATGAAAATCTCCAAAATAGTCATCAAAAAATTCCTTTTTTTCCCGAACCAAACCCTCAATAAAAATTCAGACGTTATAGTAATAACTCAGCACAGATAGAATATTTTTTATATCCCTTCCATCAAAGAGCTAGTCAATGAAAATCTCCAAAATAGTAATAAAGAAAATATCCCTTTTTTCTCACAAAAGGCTACAAATATCAGTAGTGGAATAAATTTTTCAGAAAAGTCTAAGTTGAAAAAGGGTTCGGCAATTTTCTTAATGGTAAATTATATTTGTATCTGCCCCATTCTATCTTTGGTATCCTGTTTATAGAAACTAGAGAGGAAAATTTTATGGAAATTCAAAACATCTTAGGGTCTGTCATCAATTAAAAGTTAGAAGCTTTATCACTCAAGGTTTTTAGTATCTGGAGTCTTTTAAGGCTAAAAACTCAAAACTCTTGCTACATAGCACTGTCAAATTTAATTGATGACACGCCCTAGATTCAGACGAAAGTGAATTTATCACAGTCAATAAATAGGTTAATATATTTAGGATTGATGTTAAGTTTTTGATTCAATTGAAATCTTTTAGAGTAATATCAGAAATGGCTTATACATAGCAAACCCTAATAATATCTAGCTAAATTCAAATCAAAAAAAGTTTGCTAAAGTTATACTCTAATCCCTAATATATACATATTATTGATGTCAATATTGTTGACCTTTAAATTTTGAGTAAAAGACTATGATTCCAACCGTTATTGAACAATCTGGCCGTGGCGAAAGAGCCTTCGATATTTACTCTCGGCTGTTGCGCGATCGCATAATTTATCTAGGAGAAGGGATAGACTCTGACCTGGCCAACCTAATTGTAGGCCAATTATTATTTTTAGACTCAGAAGACCCAGAAAAAGATATTTACCTCTATATAAACTCCCCTGGTGGTTCCGTTAGTGCTGGAATGGGTATTTATGACACCATGAGACACGTTCGGCCTGACGTATGTACTATTTGTATGGGAATAGCAGCCAGTATGGGAGCATTTCTTCTGAGTGGAGGAACAAAAGGCAAAAGAATGAGTCTACCTCACGCCCGCATTATGATTCACCAACCACTAGGCGGTGCCCAAGGTCAGGCCACAGATATTGAAATCCAAGCTAAAGAGATTTTATACCTCAAAAAATATCTCAATGAATGTTTAGCAGAACATACAGGTCAACCTATAGAAAGAATTACCGAAGATACAGAAAGAGACTTTTTTATGTCAGCCTCAGAAGCAATGGAATACGGCATAATAGACCAAGTTTATAATCGTAATCCATCCAATTATCAACCTATATCTCCTGTGAATTAGGGAATAGGGAATAGGGAATAGGGAATAGGGAGAAGGAGTAGGGCATTTGAGGAGGTAATTGGAAAAATTGTCCCTTGATTTTTCTGCCCCTACTTCATTAACTGTAAGTCATCAGGGCAGTTAGAATATTCTTGCGCTTCTCAAATCAAATTTAGTCCGTGCTGCAAATGTACGGGCAAATGGTCATCTACTCCTGCTTCTGACTTCTAACTTCTAACTTCTGACTTCATTTATTGATGCGTATCTAACGCCTCTA
Organism: Okeania sp. SIO3I5; assembly: GCF_010672085.1. Taxonomy (GTDB): domain Bacteria; phylum Cyanobacteriota; class Cyanobacteriia; order Cyanobacteriales; family Microcoleaceae; genus Trichodesmium. The sequence goes on along the minus strand of NZ_JAAHHT010000203.1, from coordinate 12,679 downwards.
ATTTTTGTAAAAAATCTTGCAATTGCTCAAAAGAAAGCCGTGTACGACCCTCCTCTCCATAATTTTTTTTGAGAAAAGTTTTTCCTTTTGTGGTATTCCAACCCAAACGTTTAATTTCATCAGTAGTTTTGGTAAACACTTCCAAATACTGCAAAAAACTTTGTAATTCATCTATACTTAATTGATCTAAAGATTCTTTATTGTGGTTGTAATCAAGATAATCTTTTTGTTGCTTTGCATTCCAACCTTGACCCTTAATTGTTTTTGTAACTTTATGTAAGATATCTAAATATTGATGGAAATGCGATAACTCTTCAGTTGTTAAAAATTGGCGTGTTTTTTGACTATAATTTTGCTCTATAAACTCTCGCTCCTGCTCTTTTGTCCATGCTAAACTATCCATTAAAATATCTATACTGACATTATCATCAGATACATCCTGTGATAAATCCGAAGCATAAGTTTCATTATTACTATTTATTTTAGGAGCTAAATCTATTTCAGAATTTATTGGTTCTGATGTAGTTATTTTAGTTTCTAGTTGATTTGTAGAATCTGTTAGTGATTCTGTAGTTTCATCAAACTTTTCTTCCTTTTGTTCCTGACTATAATCTGTATCTAACCAACTATTATCAAACCCACTTGAATCTTGAGCAGAATCAGAAATATCATCATAATTAATACTAGATTCTACTGTTAGTAATTCCTCCTTTTCCAGTGAGGTAGGAATTTCTGATTCTAGCAAGGCAGACAAAACAGTTGGAGTATCAGAAACTTCATTAAAATCTAGATTTAATCCTGCTGTTGGTAATTCCTCTGTTTTTATTTGTAAAGGAGTATTGACAGATTTGGTAAATTGTGACTTATGGTTAGTAGCAGATGGAGATGGAGATGGAGAAAGTTCAACAGAAGTTTGAGGTGCAGAAAAAGATGTATCAAGTGTAAGACAAGAGAGCGATCGCTCTCTTGCTTTGTCCTCTGCCAACTCCACAGTATCAGCAGACCCTAATCCAGTAGCTAAAGTTTCACCATTCACCAGGACTAAGGCACGAACTATATATTTACCATTATGAATAGTAATTAATTCAGAGATTAAGCAACCTGTAGGATAAGAAGCTCGAAAACGTTCTAACATAATTCTTTACTTGGTGAAACAATTAAGAAATTTCAATATCCAATTTACTACATTAATAAAAATTACTTTTGCCACTCTCAAAAAATCTTGTCAACAAAAGGATTGTCTGCTAATATTATCAATACTAAAAACTAGGCTAGTTTAATTTAACTTGGATTGAGACTTGAAACCCTGTACAAAACTTTTCAAAGTGGGTAGGTAAGAAAAAGGTGGTTAAAAAGTCCATTAATCTTAAATGAATGTCCCAAAAATAGTGAGTGGAATTAAAGTAGCAAAGTTTTCATCTTAACGTTGGTTTGAGACCTGCGCTCTCCTGTAAGAGATGGTCTGGAGGAAAACAAATAAATATTAAGGTTTGACATATAATATGTTAAAGTTTGAGTGTTGTACAAGTAAACAGTAGATGGTTAAGAAAGTGTACAAATTCAGATTTTAATAGGTGGAAGTCCTACCCATTTTAAGCCTGTCAAAAAGATAAGTTACAGACTCGGGTCAGAAATCTTCAGTGAAGCAGAAAGCTAGCTCCAAAACTAAAAATACTATTTTGGGTAATTAATGGTAAGTTTATTAGAACAGAAAACTAGCATAAACGCAACTGAGCTGCTAAGGTCAACTTCTGCGGGCTAAAGCCGCGTAGCTTGAGCCACCCAAGGCTTAACTAAGAGTTGGCTAGACTAATAAGCCAAAAACGATAACACCTCTGGGTATTTCCCTAGCCCGGACTATTTGTTGGCCTTCTTGGGTGAAGGCATTGCGTCAATGCAAGACACAACGTTTTTGGTGGTAGACGGGACACACAACTTGTTCTCATAGGATTATCTCCATGATTAGAGTACCTGTTCAGAATCCAGACGGTTCCCCTGCAATGCCGACAAAAGCATCGCGGGCTCGCCGTTGGGTAAAGTCCGGAAAAGCTACAGAACATTGGAATGACATCGGCTTGTACTATGTCCGTCTGGTAACTGAACCATCAGGTCGTAAAACTCAGAAAATAGCAGTTGGCTGCGACCCTGGCCAAAACTATACAGGAATAGCGGTTCAATCTGCTAAGTTCACCCTTTTTACAGCCCATTTGGTTTTGCCATACGAGCGCGTTAAAGAACGGCTTGGCTCTGCTGTTATCAAGCAAGGCAAAGTAATTAAAAATGTCAGAAACCGAGCATTGCAACGTCGGGTACGGCGTGGTAGAAGGATTAACATAAAAGTACCTTTTAGCCTACGCGCTCATCGCCAAAAACGATTTAATAATCGCACTAAAAAAGGAAAAATAGCTCCATCTATTCGAGCTTCTAGGGAAATGGAAATCAGAATAATAACTGAAATTTCTCAAGTATTTCCTATGAGCAAAATTGTTTACGAATTGGTTAACGCTGATGTCGATTTAACTAGCGGTAGAAAAAGGGCGCGTTCGGGCCAAGGGTTTTCTCCTGTTATGGTGGGACAATATTGGTGTGTAGAGCAACTTAAGTCTATTGCCCCAGTAAAAACTGTTTATGGTTGGCAGAAAAATAATAATGGGACCAGTCAAATCCGCCGATATTTAAAGCTGGAGAAAATCAAAGATAAAAAGGCTCAAGTACGAGAATCTCATGCAGTAGATGGGATTGCTTTGGCGGCAAGTGAGTTTGTCCGTCACGGCGTAACCCCTGGTAAAAAAAGCGATATTTGGGGATGGAAAGGTTTGATTAACATTACTCCTTGCATTTTCCGAGTGATAACCAGACCTGCCTATTTTCGCCGCGCTTTGCACTTTGATAATGCTGAGAAAGGCGGTATTCGCAAACGTAAAGGAGGGACAATTACTCCTTTTAATGTTAGATACGGCGATAAAGTTTTAGCAAAAAAAGCAGGGTTTACTTACATTGGATGGGTCGGTGGCTTCACTGATGCTAAAGCCAAAAACATTAGCGTTTATGACCACAACTGGAAAAGACTCGGACAATTTTCTCCCAAAAAAGTCCAACTGATTCGTCGTTCAAATAAACTTTGCGTTATTTAATAACCCTCGGCATTGAAAACCCGATCGCCTTTCCTCCACGATGCAAAAAAGACCTGGATTCCAGGCTCTCAATTAGTCCTCTTGAGGAAACCTGAGTGAAACACTTAACTAGCTATCAGCTTTTAGCATCCAGCTATCAGCTTTTTGCAGCTCTGGTTAAAATCCCCTGCAACTATTACCCAGGATTTTTAGGAGGGATTGAAGTCTTCTTCTAAATGTAAAAAAAATAATCCGACTGATTGCTAAGTGCTGAGTGCTGACCGCTTCTTTAAAGGCAGACTAATTTATAGATACAGTATAACCGATAAGAAAAAGGATAAAACGCTGCATGAAATTTTCCATCGCTACACTCCTAGCAAATTTCAGTGATGACAAATTAGTCGCTCCCAAAGCAGTAGAGAAAAAACTAGATTGTCAAGACGATCGAAGTATCAGGAAATTACAAATTGCCTTGGATGCTCTCGAAAGAATAGGAGTTCTCGCAAAAGACAAAGGTCGCTATCGACGACTTTTGGAAGAGGCACTCGTAGAAGCAAAATTGCGGTGTTCCAGCAAAGGATTTTGCTTTGCGATACAAGACTCAGAGGGAACAGAAGATATTTACATTCGCGAGAGTCATCTAAGCAATGCTTGGAATGGCGATCGCGTCTTTGTGAAAATTATCAAAGAAGGAAGTCGTCGCCGGAGTCCGGAAGGAGAAGTCAAGCTAATATTAGAACGTGCTAACCCTTCTTTATTAGCAAGAATCAAGCAAATAAATGGGCACAATGGAGATCCCTACTATCGAGCAGTTCCCCTAGACGATCGCCTACTATTTGAATTAGACTTAGTACCAGAAGGTCCAGACTTAGTAGATGCGATAGACCACTTGGTCCATGTTGAAGTATTGCGCTATCCCCTAGGAGAGAAACGTCCAATAGGAAGAGTAGTTCAAATTCTTGGTTCAGATGCAGAAGCAGCAGATGACCTAGACATAGTATGTTGCAAACATGATTTACCCCGGTCTTTTCCAGATGCAGTTCTCAAAGAAGCAGAGTCTCTAGTAAACCACTCTACCAAAGAAGATCAAAAAAATAGACTGGATTTGCGCGAACTACTTACAGTTTCTTTTGGAGAACTAAATAAGAAAGACATTAATCATGCTCTGAGTATAGAAACCACAACTTCTGGTTATTGGCGAGTAGGAGTTCACATTGCTGATGTAGCTTATTTTATTAAAGCAGACTCCCCACTAGATAAAGAAGCTCGTAAGCGAAGTATCAGTATATATCTGCGAGATGACATAGTTCCTATATTGCCATATGGGTTATCAACTGATTACTTTTCTTTACTACCAGAAAAAGATCGACTAGCTATATCTATCCTCATTACCGTCAATAAAAACGGTCAGATAGTTGAATTTGAGATTGAACCTAGTGTGATTCAGGTAGATGCTCATCTCAGTTATGAGCAAACCAGAAAAATTATTAATGGCAACACAGAGGAATTAGTTAATCTAAACTTAGAGCAACTAGAGAATGTCATTAATAAACTCCAGGATGTTAGTCAAGCAGTCCGAACTGCCAGATTACGAAGAGGTGCTTTTGACCTAAATTTACCAGATGAAAAAAGCTACTACAACGATGAGAGTCCCTTGGGAGCAATGATAGTTCCTGAGATGTTTCCAGCTCGTTCCATGGTAGCAGAATTGATCGTCCTGGCAAACCAAGCAATAGCGAGTCACTTGCTAGCTCTAGGAGTACCTGCAATTTATCGAGTCCAAAATTCGCCAGAACCTGGAGATATCCAAGAATTTATTAAATTAGCTAGTAATCTTGGAGCTGACTTATATCTAGAAGATGAGGAAGATGTACAACCTGCTGACTATCAAGCATTTGTGGAGGAATTTACTACATCAAAATCAGAAAGAGTCCTAACATACTTGCTCGAAGATACTTTGAAACCTGCAATTTACAGTACCATTGCTCAACCTCATTTTGGATTAGCTTTACAACATGGTTATATTCATTGTACGTCACCAATTTCTAGATATTCCGATTTATTGATTTCACGAGTATTACATACTGTATTTAATGAAGGTCGCGATCGCCGTTCTAGTCGTTCTAAGGAAGGAGTCGAACTGGGTCACTCTTCATGTCATGGCAAAATCTCCTGGAATGTTTTAGCTCCTGAAATACAACAAGATTTAGAAGCACAACTAACATCAGTAGTGGTGCATTTGACGGAACGAGAAAATGTAGCACAGGACGGCCAAGAAGACTTAGAAGGATTAATTAAAACTGGATTAATGAAAGAACTGACTGGTCAAACTTTCCAAGGTTTGATTACTGGGGTACAGTCTTATGGTTTCTTTGTAGAAATTGAAATTTCTTCTGAGTCTACAGAAACTTTCAGAGTCGAGGGTTTAGTTCATGTATCTTCTCTGAAAGATGACTGGTATGAATATCGTTCCCGACAACAAACACTTGTCGGACGCAAAAATCGTAACCAGTATCGACTAGGGGATACGGTAGAAGTACAGGTTAAGAGTGTTGATTATTATCGCCAGCAAATTGACTTAGTTGCAGTTAGTGGGGGTAGCACTGCTTTTGATGATGAAGAGTTTTCTTCTTCTAGTAATCCTTATCGATTTTGATTAAGTAGTGGACTGTTTTGGCTAAAATAGTGCTTTAGAGAAGTCTTGGCTAGACACGGATTTGGCCACGGATACACGGATAGATGATTAATCAGTTATCAGTTTTTGGTTAACAATAACGAAGTCTTGGCTAGACAAGGATTTGGCCACGGATGTACGGATGGATGATTAATCAGTTATTAGTTGTTGGTTAACAATAACGAAGTCTTGGCTAGACACGGATTTGGCCACGGATACACGGATGGATGATTAATCAGTTATTAGTTGTTGGTTAACAATAACGAAGTCTTGGCTAGACACGGATTTGGCCACGGATACACGGATGGATGCACAGCTAAAACTGTGCAGAAATCTTTTTTCGTATCACTGATACTGCATCACCCCATCATCTCATTTTCTAATGCACCATTTAAGCTGTGTCGGTCTACTAGAAGAGGTGGTTGACAAGAAAATTTGACATGGTATTATACTTATAATGGAAAAGGTGCGCTCATATATACTCAAGTTAAGTTAGGCTAAAAAAACCATTCTTGCCTATTAAGATTAAGTTTAGTAGGTTGGGTTGAACGATAGTGAAACCCAACAAAACCTTACTAATGTTGGGTTTATCCTAACGGATAAGCTCCGCTTTTCATGTCGCGTAGCGAAACGTTCCTCAACCCAACCTACATCTGAAAAAGCTGATAATATCATGTCCGGTAGCATCGGTATTGTAAAAGGGTAAGAATTCAGAATTTAGAATGCGAGAATTTAGAATTCAGAAATTTGGGATGAAAGCTTGATTTATCTTGGAATTAAGGGTATTAACCCCGAAAAAACTTAAATTTTCTGTAGGTATTCAGCCTTTAGTTTACACAAACGATACCAGCGGACATGATATAACTGATAACCGTTAACTAAAACAATGCAGCCTGGAAGAATCCTGAGAAACCATTACAAAATTATTGCTACCCTTGGCAGTGGAGGGTTCGGAGATACCTATTTGGCTGAAGATTTAGATTTACCAAGAAATCCCAAATGTGTTGTTAAACATCTCAAACCTAAAACCTCAGACCCAACTGTTTTTCCTGTTGCTCTTAAGTTATTTGAGAGGGAGGCGGAGACGTTATACGAGTTAGGCAGAGATTCAGACCAAATACCAAAGTTATTTGCTCATTTCCAGGAAGGAGCGGAATTTTACTTAGTACAAGAATTTATAGAAGGGCACGATATAAGTAAGGAACTGACCGAGGGGAAAAAATTAAGCGAGTCTTACACTATTACTTTACTGACAGGAATTTTAGAAGCATTAGCGGTAGCTCATCAAAAAAATATTATTCACCGAGACATTAAACCACAAAATTTGATGCGCCGTAAGTCGGATAACAAAATAGTATTGATAGATTTTGGGGCGGTGAAAGAAATAAGTGTATTAACTACTGCTAACCAACCAGGGGCAACAACTTTAACTGTAACGGTGGGAACTCCTGGATATATGCCAAGCGAACAAAGTAATGGCAAACCTAAGTTGAGTAGCGATATCTATGCTGTGGGAATGGTAGGAATAAAAGCACTGACTGGGAAGGAACCTAAAGATTTACCGACAGACCAAGATACAGAAAATATTATCTGGCGGAACGAGGCAAGGGTAAGTAATTATCTGGCAGATATTTTGGATAAGATGGTGCAGGAGTATTTTCGAGAGCGTTATAAAAATGCGATGGAGGTATTGGAGGCGTTAAATATTTTAGTTGCTCCACAACCAACACCTGTTCCGACTCCTGTTCCGACTCCAGCGCCAACTATTCCATCTATTCCTATTCCAAAAACAAAAGCGCTAGTTGCTCCACAACCAATACCAGTACCAGCAGTTTCGTCTGTATCTAAAACTCCACCCCAGTTTGATAAAACCAGAAGACGAATATTGATATTGGGAGGTTTGGCAGGGGGTGGGTTTGTCACGGCAATGTTAACTAAAGATTGGTGGAGTAGAACACCTCCAGAAAATATTTCTACTTCTGAAACAACAGAAGAAATTTCTCCAGAAATTATTTCTTCTCCTGAACCAACACCAGAACCTACCCCTTCTCCCGAACCAGAATTTTCCATTCAGACATTTACAACTGTCAAAGTTAATAGCAGAGGAGAAATAATCAGTCGCTCTGAAGCTAAAGCAGAAGTAACGACAGAAAACCTAGGTAATCGAGTTTTCCTAGAAATGGTAAAAATTCCTGGAGGTAGATTTCTCATGGGTTCTCCAGAAACAAAAGTAGAGAGAAAAGATAGTGAAGGTCCGCAACATTATGTAGATGTGCCAGAGTTTTTTATGGGAAAGTATCTAGTCACTCAAGCACTGTGGAAAGCAGTTATGGGAAATAATCCTTCTGGATTTAAAGGTGCAAACCGCCCTGTAGAAAAAGTAGATTGGTATGAAGCGACTGAATTTTGTCAGAAACTCTCAGAAAGAACGGGTAAAAAATATAGTTTACCCAGTGAGAGTCAGTGGGAATATGCTTGCCGAGCTGGAACAACCACACCATTTTATTTTGGGGAAACTATAACGTCTGAGTTAGTTAACTATAATGGCAATCATCCTTATCGAAATGCACCGAAAGGAAAATACCGCAGACGAACAACAGATGTAGGAGTTTTTCCTCCCAATAGTTTTGGCTTGTACGATATGCACGGTAATGTCTGGGAATGGTGTCAGGATGTTTGGCATGATAATTATGAAGGTGCGCCTACTGATGGTAGTGCTTGGGAAATTGGAGGTGATAGTAAAGTAAGAATTCTCCGTGGGGGTGGCTGGTACTGGACTTCTAGGCATTGCCAGTGTGCCTGGCGTGGCGGCGACGATGCCAAGGTAGTTGGCACTAATAGGGGTTTTCGGATTGTCTTGTCTATCTCTGGTTCCTAGGATTCTTCCCCTTTATTCTTTTCCTCTTTTCCCCTTTTCCCTCTTCTCTTTTTCCTCCCGCGAAGGGGAAAAATTTTTTTTTCAGAGTCAGTTTAGTAGGGTGTGTTAATGAAATGTCACGCACCGCCTATCCCAAATACTTACACAGGCAAACCCAGAAACCAGGTTTCTAGGAGAAATCGGGTTTCTTTGGAATTATGAAATGCCAGCTATTGCTCTAACAGACTAGGGAATACAGAATATTCTAGTCCGAGGGCGATCGCTATGAACCAGGCTATTTCCTAACATCAATTGAGGTACACTGGTTTCCCGATGATCCAGATACCTTTTGGACCGCGCCGAGCCGGAATTATTCTAGGCATTCCACTGCTTCATAAAACCGATATAAAACGTCACATAACGTGATATTTTACTGTTTACTTCCTGCTTTCCTACGGAATGCTGCGCAAACAACTGAGGCCGTCGGCGGTTACTCATCCACAAGCATTCACGGTCAAGCCGACCGCATCTTTCAAATTAATACTGGCGTTTAAATCTCTATCTATTGACAATCCACATTCTGGGCAATCATAAGTTCTTAGGTTTAATGGCATATCTTGGACGTGACCGCAGTTAGAGCAAGTTTTTGATGATGGAAAAAATCTATCAACTACCACTAGCTCACAACCGTACCATTTGCACTTATACTCAAGCTGTCGCCTAAATTCGTAAAATCACTATCTGCTATCTGATTTTGCTAGCTTATGATTACGTAACATTCCCCGAACATTGTCATACTTCAATAACAACAGTGCCGTGGTTTTTGGCTAAGTATGTTGTCAATTTATGAAGTGCGTCATGACGGATGTTTGCTACTTTTCTATGCAGCCTGGCTATCTTCAGTTGCGCTTTTTTCCAGTTAGCAGAACCTACCTCTTTATGACGATTTAGGTATTGCAGCCTAGACAACTTGGCTTCAAATTTCTGATACGATTTCACACTTTCAAATACTTTTCCGTTACTTAATGTAGCTAAAGTTTTCACTCCTAAATCTACACCAACTACATCAGTTTTTTTTGGTGTAGTTGTGGCCTGAAATTCATAGCTACAACTGATATACCAGTCACCTGCTTGTCTACTAATGGTGATTTTCTTGGTTGTTACCTCAATGGGTTCATAAGTTTTGATCATACCAATGAAAGGTAATTTGTGATTCCATCCATTTAATTCTATTGGTTTTCCACAATTATCAATTGTGAAGGAATCAGACTTACCTTTCTTTTTAAACCTTGGGTGTTTACCCAACCCTTGAAAAAACCTCTTAAATGCTTCACCTAAATTGATGAAAGCGTATTGGTAAACTCGCTTACGACAAATTTTTCATCCAAGGATATAAAGGCTTTGCGTGATTCGTAAAAACTTCTCTCAGCTTAAGGGTATTAGGCTTGTAACCAGCCTTGTAAGCAGCATTCCACAAGCTTAAACCCCAATTATAACACCAACGTGAGTAGCCTGCGTGTTGAGCCATCAGAGTTTTTTGCTTGTTCCACGAGTTTGAGCTTGGTTAATCATGGATTTCATGTTATGTGTGTTTTGTATGCGCAGCAAACAGAGTCTGTTTAATAGTACGCTTTATAACTTATAATATCGTTATTCTTTGATTAAGTCAATGCTCTTTAACTGGAATTTTCCAGAATCTGCCTTGTTTTTCCACTCCTTTGACTCTTCCTTGAGCGAGTAAAACTAATAGACGTTGACGAGAGATACCTAATAAAAAAGACGCTTCTCTAGTACCCATAGTTTTCTCCTTAACTATTGACCAATAGTTAGGTGTTAAAAAAAAGATAACATTAAAGAAGTTATCTAAAAATCAGTATAAACACTCATTATTGGTTTTGTCTACCTAAAGCTTGCTGAAAAAGTATGAGTCGTTAGGATAGGAGTCAACTGAGACGGCCCAAAGCTGAACCGAGAGGTTTCAAACCTCAACTTCCTCAAAAGATGCGGTTAGGAGTTCTATTCCGAGGGCGATCGCTATCTACAAAGCAAGCTATTTCCTAACATCAATCTTCAAAAATAATAGAGACTATCAAAATAATTATTCTTACCTCATTGATAAATACCAAAATCTTTTATATCTAGAGACAAAATTCGTTTTTTCTGGCATTTTTAGGCTAAAACAACAAGTGAAGCATCTGCTAAATCCATCGGTAAATCTCTATATTTAGTCATTAATTGTCTAATTCTCAGAACATCGTTATTTTTAATTTCAAATACTTCAAATAATCCCTCTGACATAACATTAATAAAAGTAATTGCTGCTTCAACTCGACGACGAGATTGTAAAAAATAACAAGTTTCTGTCACGACGCACCAAGTTGTAATTAGAGGTTCATTGTATTTAGCAAAAGTCTTTTTAACGGTTTCATGGTAGTTATCATTTTTGTTAGCTAAAGCAACCCAAAATCCAGTATCAACAATAATCATTTATTCTCCCATTTCTTTGATGAAAATTGCCTCACAATTTTCAGCTAAATCTAGCTCTGCCTCAATACAAAAAATAAAACCAAGTTGGCTAAATTTTTCCAGGTGGTTTCTATAGTATTTGAATACTTTTTCATAATAATTTTCTAAAGCATCTCTGATAATTTCATCAATATTTTGTTGAGTTTTTGCTTGGATAAAAGCCAGTTTTTGAGTTTGTAATTCGTTGATTTTAGTAGCAATTTTCATTCTTTCTTCTTTTTAATAGATACAGCAATCCTATTATAAAAACAGCAGCAATTAATTCCATAAAATTATTTAAGAGTATGGCTATTCAGTTATCAGTTATCAGTTATCAGCCTTTTGAGTAAACAGTTATTAGTTATCAATTTTTTTCAGTTATCAGCTTTTTCAGCGATATGATAAATAGATTGTAATTTTGAATCTAAAAAAAATATTAAATGTAGAGTTAGGAGTTGATAAATCATGCAAATTAAAATTAATTTACCAGATAATTTAACGGAAAAAGTTGGAGGTAAATGGGAGAATTTACAACAAAAGATAATTGCTATCTTGTACTAGATGCTTTTCGAGAAAGATTAATTGATTTTGATAAGCTAAAAGAACTGCTCAATTTTTTCTCTGATGCCGAACTTATGGAATTTTTCAAACAAAATAATATGCTTCATTCTCAGAGAAGACTTAATTTATATGGTACTTGTGCCGATCTTGATTTGGTAGAAGATAACCAAGGAATTTGTGACAAGATTGATGATGATTGAGTTGGAGCTTTTAATGAGTAATAACTCTTTAATTTATTTGCTAGATACAAATGTTTTTATTATGTATATGAAGGGAAAATATCAAACTATTAAGAGCCATATCGATCATTTAGAAGCTGAAAAAATTGCGGTTTTTCTGTCGTCAAAGCAGAACTATTTTATGGAGCTATGAGAAGTAATAATCCTCAAAGAAGTTTGAATCTGCAAAAATCGTTTATATCGCAGTTTGTATCTTTGCCCTTTAATGATTTTTGTGCTGAAACTTATGGAAAAATTAGGGCTAATTTAGCTAAAGCTGGAACCCCGATTAGTTCAAATGATATTTTAATTGCCTCTATTGCCTTGGCAAATAATTTAATATTAGTGACTCATAATTTAAGAGAATTTAGCCGAATTGAAGGGTTAACAACTGAAGACTGAAAAACTGATAAATAATAACTGAAAAAAAGCTGATAACTGATAACTGAAAAGGCGATTTCCTACAAACGAACAGCACAAAGTATGCTGAGGTTATTGTCAGTTAAGCTACGAGCGAGCGAATAAATATTTTTTGGTGACCTTACTCACCTGACGAATGAAACCAGACTATCACTTAATGTGTTTGTAGGCTTGCCTTGCAGTGGCTGGATCAAGACTAAATTGAGTGTCTACAAATTGCACTGGATCAAAAGTATTAATCCACACATGAGCGCCACATTTGGCTGGATTATAAGGTCGATAGACGATGTGGCAAGGACCTGAAATATATAAGTCATAACCATAATCGTTC